>SCRU01000098.1 GCA_004323695.1 Burkholderiaceae bacterium | reverse complement strand
AAAACTAACCGTGCCCTTGAGCTCGGATACGGTGCTCTCGAGTTTCTCGATACGCTTGCGGGCCTGTACAGGGAGGTTGGGTGTAGTCATTTGTGCAGTTTAGCATCTCATCGGGAACGGCGCAAATGACGAAAACGACGAAATCGTCGTGCGTCCGCTCTACTTCTCCATGACTCTCTGTGCAGACCGATGTGCTTGCTTCCAATACTGGGATAATATACAGTAGTCTCATTGGAACCCGTCACCATGTCCGTCGTCCTTCAATCCCGTCCCGACCCGCTGGAACTGCTCAACGAAGCGCAGCGCCAGGCGGCCGAGCACGGTCTGGGCGAACAGGCGGGCGATGGCCGTCCCCTGCTGGTGATCGCCGGTGCGGGCTCAGGCAAGACCAACACCCTGGCCCATCGGGTCGCGAACCTGATCCTGCATGGTGCCGACCCCCAACGCATCCTGCTGCTGACGTTTTCGCGGCGGGCGGCGGCAGAGATGGAGCGGCGCGCCGGCAGTGTGATGAACCGCGTGCTGGGCCTCAAGACCCAGCAGCCCCCCGCGCTGCCCTGGTCCGGCACTTTCCACGCCATCGGCGCGCGGCTGCTGCGCGATTACGCGGGGCGCATCGGCCTGGACGAATCCTTCACCATCCACGATCGCGGTGATTCCGAGGACCTACTGGGTCTGGTGCGCCATGAGCTGGGCCTCTCCTCAACCCAGAGCCGCTTTCCCAAGAAAGGCACCTGCCTGTCCATCTATTCCAGAGTGATCAACAGCCAGGAGCCGTTGCTCGCCGTGCTACAGCAGGTGTTCCCGTGGTGCACCCAATGGGAGGCGGAACTCAAACGGCTGTTCGGGGCCTACGTGGAGGCCAAGCAGGCGCAGAACGTGCTCGACTACGACGACCTGCTGCTGTTCTGGTCCGAGATGATGGCCGATCCGGAACTGGCGCTGGAGGTGGGGGCGCGCTTCGACCACGTGCTGGTGGATGAATACCAGGACACGAACCGGCTGCAGGCGGCGATCCTGCTGGGACTCAAGCCCGACGGCCGCGGCGTCACGGTGGTCGGTGACGATGCCCAGAGCATCTACAGCTTTCGCGGGGCCACGGTGCGCAACATCCTGGACTTCCCGCATCAGTTCACACAGCAAGCCCGACTGGTGACCTTGGAGCGCAACTACCGCTCGACGCAGCCGATCCTTGATGTGTCGAACGCCGTGATCGCCCAGGCCAGCGAGCGCCACGCCAAGACCCTGTGGACCGACAAGGCCTCCACCACCCGACCACAACTGGTGATGGTGCCCGACGAGGCCGAGCAGGCGCGCTGGGTGGCGAGCCGTATCCTGGAACACCGTGAAGCCGGCATCAGCCTAAAATCGCAGGCCGTGCTGTTTCGCACCTCCTCGCACAGTGCCGCGCTGGAACTCGAACTGATCCGGCGCAACATCCCGTTTGTGAAGTTCGGCGGCCTCAAGTTTCTGGAGGCTGCGCATGTGAAGGACCTGCTGGCCATCTTGCGCTTTGCGCAGAACCCGCGCGGGCGCATGGCGGGATTTCGGGTGGTGCAGCTGATCGCGGGCGTCGGGCCGGCCACCGCGACACGTCTGCTTGAAGTCATGGCCGTGGCGCCCGAGCCGCTGGCCGCGCTCGAAGCGTTCCAGCCCCCAAGCAGTGCGGCGGGTGAGTGGCAGGCATTTGTGCAGCTGTATCGTGCCCTGCGTCATCCGCAACTAGACTGGCCCGCCGACATGGACCTGGCCCGGCGCTGGTATCTGCCGCAGCTCGAACGCATTCACGACGACGCCCAGACGCGCAAAAGTGACATCGAGCAACTGGAACGCATGGCGGCTGCCTACGCGTCGCGCGAGCGCTTCCTGACCGAGCTCACGCTCGATCCGCCCGAGGCCACCAGCGACCAATCCGGGCCGCCCCATCTGGACGAGGACTACGTGATCCTGTCCACCATCCATTCCAGCAAGGGCCAGGAGTGGAAGTCGGTGCATGTGCTCAACGTGGTGGACGGTTGCATGCCCTCGGACCTTGCCACCGGCAGCGCCGCCGAGATCGAGGAGGAGCGCCGCCTGCTGTATGTCGCCATGACGCGCGCCAAGGAGCATCTGCAGCTGCTGGTGCCGCACAAGTTCTATGTGACCCAGCAGTCGGCCATGGGTGACCGCCATCTGTATGCCTCGCGCACCCGCTTCATCCCGGACGCCATTGCGGCGCAGTTCGAAACCTGTGTCTGGCCGCTGGCCACGACCCAGGGACCGCGTCCGGCGAACGCCGGCCCGGCCAGCGTGCAGGTGCGCGATCGCGCGCGCGCCGCCTGGCGCTAATCCAGCCGAACGGATGAAACTCCATGGCCGCGCTGTCCGAATCTTCCTTGCCAGGTGTCTGGCGTGCCAGCGATCTCGCGACGGCCGACCTATGCACGCTCGCCAGCGGCCATGGGGAGCTGGATGAGCAGCTGCCAGGCGGTGGCTGGCCGCATGGCCAGCTGAGCGAGATCCTGCAGGCCCAAGCCGGGCTACATGAATGGCGCTTGCTGCTGCCGGCCCTGCGCCAAGCCGTCAAGACCGGCACCCTGGTGCTGATCGGCTTGCCGCACCTGCCCAACCTGCCGGCCTTGGCCTGCCAAGGCATCCCTGCCGCCAGAGTCCTGCGGGTGGAAGCGCGCACACCGGCCGAGCGCCTGTGGTCGGCCGAGCAGGTGCTGCGCTGCCGCGATCTGGCCGCGCTGCTGGTCTGGCTGCCCCAGGCCCGCCCCGAGCAGCTGCGCCGGCTGCAACTGGCCAGCCAGTCGAGCAACACCGCCCAGAGCCAGCCGCTCGCGTTTGTGTTTCGCCCGATCGCGGCGCAGATGGAGTCCTCGCCGGCGCCATTGCGGCTCAGCCTCGCAGGGGGTACGCGCCATGGACTGGAGGTGCAGATTCTCAAGCGGCGCGGCCCCGCCCTGGACACCCCGCTGCAGTTGCAGGCCGCGCTGCCGGTGGTCGTGGCCCTGCGTGCCAGCCAGCGTGACGCTGTGCTTACGCCGCCATCGGCCGGGCTCATCGAAGTCGTGAATCATGCTGTGGATCGCACTCGCCCCATCGAGCGACACCGCTCCGACATCCGACAGCCCGCCCACGCTTGATGCCGCCGCCGGCGCCCCTGAATTGCAAGCCCTCAGCTGGTGGGCTTTGCAGTTCAGCCCCCGGGTCTGCGTGCTGGAGCAAGTGGTGCTGCTGGAGGTGCAGGCCAGCGCGCGCCTGTTCGGTGGCCAGCGGGCGCTGCTCAGCCGTATTCGCGACGGGTGCCTGGAGCAGCCGGTCGCAGCCTTGAGCGTTGCACCCACGGCCTTGTCCGCGCTGGCGCTGGTGCGATGCATGACGCAGCAGGCTCCGGGCCTTCAGACCGCCTCCTGCACTGCTCGAACGTTGGCCACCACCCTCGATGCGCTGCCGCTCACGGCCCTTACGGCGGTGGCCGCCCATACCACGACGCTGGAGCGACTGGGGTGCCGCACGCTGGGGCAGGTTCGCCGCCTGCCGCGCGGCGGGATGTCGCGCCGCTTCGGCGCGGCCGTGCTGGAGGCACTCGACCGGGCCTATGGCTTGAAGACGGAAACCTATCCCTGGATCGTGCTGCCCGAGCAATTCAGTGCGCGGCTGGAGTTCAACAGCCGGATCGAGGTCGCCCAAGCGCTGATGTTCGGCGCCAACCGGTTGCTGCTGCAGCTCAAGGCCTGGCTGGTGGCGCGCCAATGCGGTGTCACGGGCCTGGCGCTGCACTGGGAGCATGACCTGGTGCGCCGCGGCGATGCGCAACAGGGGTTGATCGAGATCCGCACGGCCGAGGCCACCCGTGACGTGCAGCATCTGGGCAAGCTGCTGGCGGAACACCTGGAACGCACGACCCTGACCGCCCCTGTGATCGAGATCCGACTGGAGGCCTTGGGTGTCGAGGCCCTGGCCACGGTGTCGACCAGCTTGCTGCCCGAGGATCGGGTCACGGGGGAATCCTTGCAGCAGCTGGTCGAACGCCTGTCCGCGCGGCTCGGGCCCGATCGGGTCCTGTTCGGTACCGGGGTCGCCGATCACCGGCCCCAGCAGAGCCAGTGCTGGCAGCCGGCGACTGGCCGCAGTTCGAAGCGTGGCGCCTCCCCAGTGATGCCGGGCGCCGCAGACCAGCCGCCGTGGATCCTGCGAGAGCCCATCCGCCTGGCTGTGGTCAAGGATCGGCCGCTGTACCAAGGCCCTTTAAGCCTGCTGGCCGGGCCCGACCGCATCGAGGTGGGCTGGTGGAGCGGTGCCAACCGGGCGGGCGGGGATGATGGCTCCGAGTTGAACTTGCGCGACTATTTTGTGGCGCAAAGTGAGCATGCCGGGCTGCTGTGGATCTACCGCCAGCGCACCGAAACCGATCCGGGGTGGTACCTGCATGGCGTGTACGGCTGAGGTGCGCGATGGAATCACTACCGTCCACACCGGTCGCACTGCCGGCCTACGCCGAGTTGCATTGCCTCTCGAACTTCAGTTTCCAGCGCGGCGCCTCGCACCCCGAGGAGCTGGTCGAGCGGGCCCAGGCGCTGGGCTATGCGGCGCTGGCGCTCACCGACGAGTGCTCTATGGCGGGGGTGGTGCGCGCCCACATGGAGGCGAAGAAGCAGGGACTCAAGCTGCTGCTGGGCACCGAGATGCAGGTGCAGACCCCGCGCGCCACTGCGGGCTACTTCACGCTGGTGCTGCTGGCGCGCAACCGCGCGGGCTACGGCCAGCTGTGCGAGCTGATCACGCGCGCACGCGCCGACTGTGCCAAGGGCGACTACCGCCTGAGCGTGGACGACTGGCAGGACCCGGGGCTTGACTTGAGCGACGTGCTGGCCCTGCTGGTGCCCCGGCGCGAGGTGGAGGACCCTTTGATGCACGGCGCCTCGATGGAAGCCCTCCATGGTGCGGCGCTCTGGCTGCGCGCCCGCTTCCCGCAGCGCGGCTGGCTCGTGGCCGAGCTGCTGCACCGCCTCGATGACGACCTGTGGTGTCACAAGCTGGCTGAGGTCGCTCGCATGACCGGCGTGCCGCTGGTCGCCGCCGGCAACGTGCATATGCATGTGCGCTCGCGCAAGCCGCTGCAGGATGTGATCACCGCGGTGCGCGTGGGCCGCGCCGTGGCCGAGTGCGGCTTCGAGCTGCAGCCCAATGCCGAGGCGCACCTGCGGCCCCGCGTGCGGCTCGCATCGATCTACCCGGCCGCCTGGCTGGCCGAGTCGGTGCGCATCGCCGACCTGTGCACTTTTAGTCTGGACGAGCTCCAATACGAATACCCGCAGGAGGTGGTGCCCGCGGGCGACAGCCCCGCGAGCTACCTGCGCCGCTGCACCTACGAGGGCGCCGGTGTGCGCTACCCGCAGGGCATCCCGGCCTCGGTGCAGCAGCAGGTGGAGCATGAACTCGCCCTGATTGCCGAGCTGGGCTACGAGAAGTATTTCCTCACGGTGTATGACATCGTGCGCTTTGCGCGCAGCCGCCAGATCCTGTGCCAGGGCCGCGGCTCGGCCGCCAACTCGGCGGTCTGTTACTGCCTTGGCATCACCGAGGTCGATCCGGCGCGCATGAGCGTGCTGTTCGAGCGCTTCATCTCGCGCGAGCGCAACGAGCCGCCCGACATCGACGTGGACTTCGAGCACCAGCGCCGCGAAGAGGTGATCCAGTATCTCTATGCGAAATACGGGCGTGAGCGCGCGGCGCTGACCGCCGCCGTGGTGACCTATCGTCCCCGCAGTGCGATCCGCGATGTGGGCAAGGCGCTCGGCATGGACAAGGGGCTGATCGACGCCTTGGCGAAGAGTCACCAGTGGTGGGATGGCCGCCAGGTCATGAGCGAGCGGCTGCTGGAGATGGGGCTCGATCCCGAGTCCCGCCTAGTGCAGTTGCTGCTGCAGCTCACGGGGCAGCTGATCGGGTTTCCGCGCCAGTTGTCGCAGCACAGCGGCGGCTTCGTGCTGACTGGCGACCGCCTGACCTCCACCGTGCCGGTGATCAATGCCGCCATGCCGGGGCGCACCACCATCGAGTGGGACAAGGACGACATCGATGCGCTGGGCCTGCTCAAGATCGACGTGCTGGCGCTGGGTATGCTCAGTGCGATCCGGCGCTCGCTCGACCTGATCGGCCAGTGGCGGGGTCAGGTGTTCCAGATGCAGGACATTCCGTCCGAGGATGCCCGCACCTACGACATGATCTGCAAGGCCGATACCGTGGGCGTGTTCCAGATAGAGAGCCGGGCCCAGCAGAGCATGCTGCCGCGCCTGCTGCCGCGCTGCTTCTACGACCTGGTGGTGGAGGTCGCGATCGTGCGCCCGGGACCGATCCAGGGCGGCATGGTGCATCCCTATCTGCGCCGGCGCCAGGGGCTGGAGGCGGTGGACTATGCAGGGGACGCGCTGCGGCCGGCGCTGGAGCGCACCCTGGGGGTGCCGATTTTTCAGGAACAGGTGATGCAGATCGCGATCCTGGCGGCGGGCTTCACGCCGGGCGAGGCTGATTCCCTACGCCGTGCCATGGCCGCCTGGCGGCGCAAGGGCGGCATCGACAAGTTCTATCGTCGTGTTGTGGATGGGATGACCAGCCGCGGCTATGCGCAGGAGTTTGCCGAGGCCATCTTCAAGCAGATCGAGGGTTTCGGCGAATACGGCTTCCCCGAGAGCCATGCGGCCAGCTTCGCGTTGCTGGTGTATGCCAGTGCCTGGATTAAGTGCCACGAGCCGGCGTGTTTCCTGGCGGGGCTGCTCAACTCGCTGCCCATGGGGTTTTACGGGCCGTCGCAGCTGGTGCAGGATGCCCAGCGCCACAGCGTCGAGGTGCGTCCCGCCGACGTGATGGACAGCGACTGGGACTGCACGCTGGAGCAAGCCAGTGATCTGGACAGCGCACGGGCCGCGGTGCGGCTGGGCTTGCGGATGGTATCCAGCCTGAAGGAGACAGCGGCGCAGCGCATCGTCGCTGCGCGGGTGCAGGCCCCGTTCACCAGCACCGAGGACCTGGCTCTGCGGGCCGGACTGGACGCCGGGGACCTGAAGGCGCTGGCCAGTGCCGACGCGCTCAAGAGCCTGTCCGGTCATCGGCGCCAGCAGGTCTGGGACGCTTCGGCCCTGCATGCGGCGCCACCGCTGCTGAAAGAAGCGCCGGTGGACGAGGAGTTTCTGGAACTGGAGGCAGCGGCCGAGGGGGAGGAGATCGTGTTCGACTATGCGGCGCTGGGTCTGAGCCTGCGCCGGCATCCGCTGGCGCTGTTGCGGGACCGGCTGGCGCGGCACCGGCTCGACACGGCCGCCACATTGCGTGATCTGCCGAATGGGAGTTTTGTGCGGGCCTGCGGGCTGGTGACCATGCGACAGCAGCCCGAGACGGCCAAGGGCGTGGTGTTCGTGACGCTGGAGGACGAGACCGGGACCGTGAACGTGATCGTCTGGAAGAGCCTGCGCGAGAAGCAGCGCGCGGTGCTGCTGCGCTCAAGGCTGCTCGCGGTCTATGGGCTGTGGCAGAGGGAAGGCGAGGTGCGGCACCTGGTGGCGCAGCACCTGGTGGATGCGACGCCGCTGCTGGGGCGGCTGGCGGTGGGGAGCCGGGATTTTAGGTGAAGAGGCAAAAATTGCTGACGCCGAATTCAGATATCTGAAGCTCATATTCAGATATCTGAAAGCCACGGTGCTACGTGTGGCTAGTGCGGGAGTCACAAATTGCACGCCGCACTGCACGACAGATTCGGAGCAGGTGCCGGCACGGGTTTGAAGCCTGTCCCAACTCGTGAGCGCTGATGTCGATCAGGCGCGGTCGGAAGCAACCAGATGTTGAGTGAAAGGGCGCGTCATTCAGGCCGCAGCAGGCGGCCAGCGCTGGCAGCATGTCGGGATGAACAAACTCCAGTACGAGCGCATGGCCGCGCTGAAAGAATCGGCCAGGGCATTGGTGCTGGCGCATGGCCAGACCCGGCGGGACGGCAAGGCCGCGTCCAAGCGCACTATCGACAACACCCTGGAGGTCGCCGCCGCAGCGTGTGGCCGGCTCTGGGCGCTCGGCATGGAACTGCGCGACATTAGCAGTCTGGAAGAAAGGCACCTTCGTGCCCTGATCCGGGACTGGTACAGCACCGGCAAAGAGCCCAAGACCATCCAGAACGACGTCAGCCGCCTGCGCCAGATCTGCCGCTGGATCGGCAAGCCGCACCTGATACCGGCCAGGGAGGGCGCGGCGCACTTCATGCCCGAGGTGGATCCCGGCGTGTTCAGCGTCAATCCGCTGGCGCAGCGCAGCAAGAGCTGGTCCGAGAACGGCTTGAACGTCGTCGAAAAAATCAAAGAGGCCGACGCGATCGATCGCCGGTTCGGAGCCATGCTGCGCCTGGGTCTGGCCTTCGGCCTGCGCAAGAAGGAACAGTTGCGAATCGTCCCAACGAAAGCCGATGCAGTGGTCCAACTACTGATCAGGGACAACATCGGGAAAAGTGGGAAGGACAGGGACATTCCGATCGTGCATCCATTCCAAAGGGCCATGCTGGAGCACGCCAAGGGCGTCGCCGGGTTCGGTCGCCCGTTAAGCTGGCCTCGAAGCACGTTCGAGCAGAATCGGAATCGGTACAGTTACAACATGAAGAAACTTGGGGTTTCAGGACGCGACAGCGATTGCGTAGGCCACGGCCTGCGGGCCGAGTTCGCGGAAAACATGGCCATGCTCCAGGGCCTGTTGCCGCCGACCCTGGGGGGCACGGCCGACCAGATGGGCGAGGCGGAGCGCAAGGCCATCCAGATGAACGTGAGCGAGGCCATGGGGCACCACCGCATCAATGTGACCGGCGCGTACTACGGCAGCTTCCGGGCACGGCAGGTGCTGGAACGAAAGGGCGAGGACTATCTGGAGTACAGGGGATTCAAGGCCCGAGTGCAGACCGACCTCAAGACAGACCGCTTGAACGCCGTGCTAGCGGGAGATGGTCAAGACATCCTGTTCGATGCAGAGACTCTTGCGGACCTGCGTGCGCAGTTCCACGCGATCGTGGAGAAGCTGGGATCTGCAGTCTCATAGTCGGCGCAGAATTTCTCAGCCAAAACGCCTACGCTCGGCAATGGCCTCCTGAGCTGACGCATCGGAACGAAAGTGTTTGCGGGCGCCAGATTTGCTCAACAACCACTCGACCCTGCTCCCTGCCGCATCGCGAATCTCACGATTCACCGCGAAGCCCCCGCCAACCCGAGTCCGGCGCACGCACCACGGGCCAACCACAGACCCACGATGACCAAGGGCCTCTCGCGCGGCACCAAGCTGCTGCTCCAGCCACTGGATATAACTGACGCCGGTCTTCCCTGTCGCGGCCCACTCCAGGTAGATCGCCATAGCCTTTTCGTCGGCCGGCGACATGAACTTCGACAAAGGGTCCGTCGCCATGAAATACAAAGTCTGTTCCGGCTTATATTGGCCGGCCTGGTGCGCGGTCAACCGCGGGTTTCCGTCCTGGTCGTAGTAGTTGGGGCGCTCGATCGCCATGTTGTGCGCCTCGAACTCACCGAACGAGCACTGGACGTCGATGATGCCATCGCCATATCGGGAATCCGAACAGGCCACGATCCGCGCCCGCATACCAGCTTCGGGGTAAATGTCATCAAGATCTTCGATCCCGCGCTCAAAGGTGGCCACGGGGCGTTGGCCGGCTGCCACCGCATTGAGCAAGTCCTGAACGGTTTCCATGCAGCTTCCTTCGCGCTTCAAGGCCGGTCAATAGGTCGATGCGTAGGCCTGACCGGCGTCGTACAACTGCTTCCAGTTGTTGAGGTACTGCTGAGCAAGCGCCGGGTGGTCCAGGATGACCACCACGTTTTCGGAGTTGTAGCGGGCCGCGGCAACCGAGTAGTTATAGCTGCCCGTCTGGACGGTCTCGCCGTCGATCACCGCATACTTGGAGTGCTGGATCGGGTAGACAGAGACGGTTCGCGTGGGTATGCCGGCGTTCACCAGTAGGTTCAGCACGGCGCGGGCCTTGCCGCTGCGATCCTCTTCCATGTTGTTCTTGAAGTCCACCACGACTGCGACATCGACGCCGCGCTTTTTGGCCTGGACAAGAGCGTGCGCTACTCGTGCTGCGGTAAACGAGTACGCCGCAAGGCGAATGGATGAGTGGGCCGACTCGATCGTATGCAGCACCAGCGCTTCGCCGGAGCCATCCGGAGAGAAACCGACTTCGATACCGCCGCCTGTGTCAACGGGCGAGGCCGCGAGGGCACCGCTGACGCCTGCGCACAAGCCAAGAACGACGGCGAGGAGGGTGGAGAAAAAGATGGATTTGGAATGTTTCATGTTGCAGTGATGAGTTGAAGTGATCGACACGGAATCACGATACTGCGCGGCGTTGGCTCGGCAACTCTCCAGCTCCACTTCAACACCGATATTGGATAGCCGCGCCTCTACCCAGTACCTCGCCCTTGTTCATATATTCGCGGAGAAATCCCTCTTGGATGAGGGGTCTCCTCGTTTTCAGTGCAATAAGTGACGGTACGAAAAGCTAGCACTGGCGCGGAGGTGGTGTTGGTAGATCGTTGATTTCATTGACTTTCCTGTTCACTTTCAAATCTGCGAT
>SCRU01000097.1 GCA_004323695.1 Burkholderiaceae bacterium | reverse complement strand
CTGCGCGACCAGTGGCACGGCATGAGCCGCACCGGCACGCTGGGGCGACTGTTCGGCCACGTGGCCGAGCCCGCCGTGCAACTGCACCCGCAGGACATGGCGCGCCGCAACCTCAAGGACGGCGACCTGGTCCACGTCACCAGCCGGCGCGGCTCCATCGTGCTGCCAGTGCAGGGCGCCAGTGAACTGGGCCTGTCCCAGGCCTTCATCGCGATGCACTGGGGCGACGAGTTCCTCGGTGGCGTCAGCAGCATGGGCGTGCGGCTGGCCGGCGTGAATGCGCTGACCACCTCGGCCTTTTGCCCGAGCTCGAAGCAGCCCGAACTCAAGCACGCGGCCGTGAAAATCCTCAAGGCCGAGCTGCCCTGGTCGTTGCTCGCCGTAGCCTGGCTGCCCGAGGAGCGGGCGCTCGCAGCGCGCGAGGAGCTCAAGCACCTGATGGCGCTGTTCCCGTTTGCCAGTTGCGTCCCCTTCGGCCGCGAGCGCACCGGCCTGCTGTTTCGCGCGGCCAGTTACGAAGCCGCACCTGACGAAGTGATGGCGACCATCGAACGCCTGCTGGACCTGGGCGGCACCGACGTGCTGCGCTACGCCGACAAAAAGAAGGGGCAGCGCCGCGCGGCCCGGCTCGCGCGCGTGGGGGATCAGGCCCGGCTCACGGGCTTTGTGCTGGCCGGCGACATCAGCGCCGAGCGCTGGATCAAGCCCCTGCTGCAGGACGAGCTGCCGGCGCAGGCTTACGGCCGCCTGCTGCTGGTGCCCGGCGCCAGAGCGCCGGTGGCGGTGCAGTCACGCGGCCAGCAGGTGTGCACCTGTTTGAACGTAACAGACACGGCGATCAATGCCCATCTGGCGGGTACGGCCGGCCCGGAGGACGGCCGCCTGGCCTCGCTGCAGGCCAGCCTGCTATGTGGCACCCAATGCGGCTCCTGCGTGCCGGAGCTGCGCAGGATCATCCGGGCAGGCATACCCGCGAAACAGCCCGCCGCAAGAATCAGCTCATAACCAAAAGTCATCAGGCATCACAGACAATCGAGGCCATGACCATCCGTCAGTACCTCAAGGTCATCGGCCGCGGCAAGGACGGCGCGCGCGCGCTCAGCCGCGAGCAGGCGGCGGACCTGTTCGGGCAGGTGCTCGACGGCACGGCGGGTGACCTGGAAGTCGGCGCCTTTTGCCTGGCCATGCGCATCAAGGGCGAAACGCCTGCCGAGATGGCGGGCTTTCTGGACGCCACCGATGCGCGCCTGAACAAATTGCCCGCCACGGAGAGGCCCATGGTGGTGCTGCCCAGCTACAACGGCGCGCGCAAGCTGCCGCTGCTGACGCCGCTGCTGGCCCTGCTGCTGGCCCGCGAAGGGCTGCCGGTGCTGGTACACGGCACCGCGACCGAGGAAACCCGGGTTGACACGTCGAAAGTGCTTGAAGCCCTTGGTGTGGATGAACAGTCAGCTATCAATAAGGTAGTTTCTGGCGAAGTGTCATTCGTTCCGACACGGCTGCTGTGCGCCGGCCTGCAGCGCCTGCTCGACGTGCGCCGCGCGGTCGGCCTGCGCAATCCGGCGCACAGCCTGGTCAAGCTGATGAACCCCTGTGCCGGCCCGGGCCTGGTCGTGGGCAGTTACACACATGCCGAATACGCCACCTCCATGGCGGCGGTTTTCGAGCTGGTGCATGCCAACGCGCTGCTGCTGCGCGGCACCGAGGGCGAGCCCGTGGCCGACGCGCGCCGCATGCCGCGCATGACCGGCTTCGTGGCGGGCCGGCAGGTGCTGCTGGAAGAAGCCCCGGGCGGCTCGCTGGTGGCACCGCCCGGGCTGCCCGCGACGGTGGATGCGGCCGGCACCGCCGCCTATATTCGATCGGTCATGTCTGGCCGCCTGGGCGTGCCTGCGCCGATTGCGCGGCAGGTGGAACACATCTTGCATCTGGTCTCCTCACCATGAATTCAACCCCAACCACCGCCGGCCGGGTCACGCTGGTGGGCGCCGGCCCCGGCGACCCGGAGCTGCTGACCATCAAGGCCGTGCGCGCCATCGCGGCCGCCACCGTGCTGCTGGTGGACGATCTGGTAAGCGACGGCGTCGTGGCCTACGCCTCACCGCAGGCGCGCATTGTGTTTGTCGGCAAGCGCGGCGGCTGCAAGTCCACGCCGCAGGCCTTCATCGAAAGGCTCATGATCCAGGCCGCGCGCGAGGGCGAAATCGTGGTGCGGCTCAAGGGCGGAGATCCGTTCATCTTCGGCCGCGGCGGCGAAGAGGTCGAGCACCTGCGGGCCGCCGGCATTCGGGTCGAGGTCGTGAACGGCATCACGGCCGGACTGGCCGCCACCACCTCGCTGGGCGTGCCGCTCACGCACCGCGAGCATGCGCATGGCGTGGTGTTCATCACCGGCCATGCGCCGGTGGGTGGCGCGGGCAACGGGGCCGACTGGCGTGCGCTGGCGGCCACCGCGCATGCCGCGAAACTCACGCTCGTGATCTATATGGGCGTGCGCGGCGCGCGGCGCATCCAGCGCGACCTGCTGGCCGGGCTGCCCGCCGCCACGCCAGTGGCCGTGATCCAGAACGCGAGCCTGCCAACCCAGCGCCACCTCGCCACCACGCTGGGTGAACTGGCCCTTGCTATCGAACGCGAGCACCTGGCCAGCCCGGCGATTATCGTGGTGGGCGACGTGACGCGCGGCATCGCCGCCATGCCGGATACGCAGGCCGACGACGAGGCGCCCCGCGCCCCGCGGCGGCCCCGGATGGCCTGATAGCAATTTGCGTTCGCCCGACAAGCATCCGCTCGGGCTGAGCTTGTCGAAGTCAATGGCAGCCCTTCGAACGGCTCAGCCCGAACGGTTTATGTTTTCGAACGCCAAAACGTGCGGGCGGCACGGTTGCGCTATATTGCCTCGCCCTTGCCAATGTCCGGCCAGGGCTGGGGAGCCGTTTGACGCATTCATTTGACACCGTGATCATCGGCGCGGGAGCCGCCGGGCTGTTCTGCGCCGGCGTCGCGGGGCAGCTTGGGGTTAACGTGCTGCTGCTCGACCACAGCGAGAAGGTGGCGGAGAAGATCCGCATCTCGGGCGGCGGGCGCGCCAACTTCACGAATCGGGACGTGACGGCCGCCAACTTTTCTGGTGCAAACCCGCACTTTTGCCGCTCCGCGCTCGCGCGCTACACGCCGCGCGACTTCACGCAGCTCATGGAGCGCCACCGCATCCCGTTCCACGAGAAGCACAAGGGCCAGCTGTTTTGCGACCGCTCGGCCGAAGACCTGATCCAGATGCTGCTGGCCGAGTGCGCCGCCGGCGGCGTGCAGCGCTGGCAGCCTTGCAGCATCAAAAACATCATTAGTCGAGTCACAGCAAGCGCAGTCAGCTATGAAATTGAGAGCGACCGGGGCCGTATCGTGTCACGCTCCGTGGTCATCGCCACGGGCGGCCTGTCCATCCCGAAGATCGGCGCGAGCGATTTCGGCTACCGCGTGGCGCGCCAGTTCGGCCTGCGTGTGGTGCAGCCGCGCCCTGCCCTGGTGCCGCTGACTTTCGATGGCGCCGGCTGGGCGCCCTATGCGCAACTGGCGGGCTTGTCGTTGCCGGTGCAGATTTCAACCGGCAGCAGGAAGACCCAGGCCATGTTCCTCGAAGACCTGCTGTTCACGCATCGCGGCCTGTCGGGCCCGGCGGTCCTGCAAATATCGAGCTACTGGGCAGCGGGCACCCCGATCCGGCTCAACCTGGCCCCCGGACACGAGCTGTCACAGGCGCTCGCGCAGGCCAAGATCAGCTCCCGCAAACTCATCGCCAATGAGCTGGCCGCGCTCGTGCCAGCGCGCCTGGCCGACGCCTGGGTGCAGCAGGACAGCCAGTGGCAGCGCCCCATCGCGGACGCGTCGGACAAGGCACTGAACGCGCTGGCGCAGCAGTTGGCGCACTGGGAGATCACACCGACCGGCACCGAAGGCTATAGAAAAGCCGAGGTCACGGCGGGCGGCGTGGACACGCGTGACCTGTCGTCGCAGACCATGGAATCGAAGCAGCCGGGCCTGTATTTCATCGGCGAGGCCGTCGATGTGACGGGCTGGCTCGGCGGCTACAACTTCCAGTGGGCCTGGGCCAGCGCGTTTGCCTGCGCCCGGGCGCT
>SCRU01000200.1 GCA_004323695.1 Burkholderiaceae bacterium | reverse complement strand
GTTCCATTTTGTCTTGGCATACATGGTCTTTATGAGTAGCTAATCAACCCAACTACACGGCTAGCTACTCATCATATTGGCGACACTGCTAGACGCCAATGGATTGAGATGATATTCAAATGCTTATTTTTCAACGAATTACGTGAGCATTGTGGATGTCGATAGACCTCGAAGCATCCACTCCAAAACGATACGACATTGTGTTGATGTAGGTCCGCCGAGAGCCGAGGAGTTCCTCTGCCCACGACAGTCTAAGAGCCGGCACTCGAATCGTAAGGCTGAGCCCGAATCGCAGCCAGTTTGACGTACAGCGTGCTCCTCGATATTCCCAGCGTTCGAGCGGCCATAGTCATATTCCCATGGGCATTCGCGATGGCATCGAGTATCGCTTTTCTTTCCATTTCCTGCAGGCGTCCAGACGAAGCAGGTATTGACGTTGAGGTTGATATGCCAAATGAATTTTTGGCAATCTGTGAAATGACGAGCGGTAGTAGCGAAGTGTCGATGACGTTGCCTTCGCACAGCGCGAACATCACCTCGAAGACATTCTGCAGTTCGCGTATGTTGCCCGGCCAACCATAGCTGAGGAGCGCTTGCTGCACGGCTGGCTCAAGTTGCTTAGGCTCGCAGCCATACTTGCACGCCATCTTGCTGTTGAGATGCTCGGTGATTGCCTCGATATCGCCAGGCCGCTCGCGCAGCGCCGGTAATTCCAGGCTGACGACGCAGAGGCGGTGGTACAGATCTTCACGGAATCGTCCTGCAGTTACTTCTTTGCGCAGGTCGCGGTTAGTGGCTGCGATCAGACGTACCGACACGCGCCGCTCGCGGATATCGCCCAGGCGGACCACAATCCCATCCTGCAGTACACGCAGTAGGTGGGGCTGCATATCAAGCGGCATCTCGCCAATTTCATCGAGAAACAGGGTGCCGCCGCCGGCCTGCTCGAACTTGCCCGGCAGACCACCACGACGAGCGCCGGTGAAGGCCCCTTCAACATAGCCGAAGAGTTCGCTGGCAAGCAGTTCCCGCGTCAAGGCGCCGCAATTGACCGCAACAAAAGGCCCATCGGCTCGATGACCCGCCCGATGCAGCGCGCGGGCGAAGAGATCCTTCCCGGCGCCGGTTTCGCCAAGGAGCAGAACTGGCAGATCCAGAGGGGCGATGCGGCGAGCACGCGCCTTGGTCGCCTTCAGTACCTCGCTTTCACCGATGATGTCGCCGAAAGCATCGTCGCCTGCCGGCGTTGCCACAGCCTTGGGCAGCGATATGGCGCTGCGCTTACCCGCCCCCGTGGGAATGACGAGCATCGTACCCAAGGTACCTTCATGATCCTTCACTGGGTGCAACCATTCGGGACGGAGCCATTCCGGACGTTGGCGGGCCCGATCGACCTCCGACAGGACAAGGTCGAGTCCTAGCACTTGGTTGCCAACCTGTAGGGGCAATCGCAAGTCATACATGTCTTGCGCCGACTGCGCATTTCCGTTAGAGCGAACAATGCGCCCTCGGCCGTCGACTAGCACAACATAGTCGCTGGCGTAACGTATGAAATTATCGATGGATCGAGTCAGAAGCCGTTCGTGGAGAACAACATCGCGGCGACCCAGTTCGCATTCGATCTGCTTAGCAGCAGCCACCACCAAGCCCAGCGTGTGACCATGAAGCGTTTCCTTGACGCCGGAGACATCCACGACTCCCAGGAGGGTGTGATCGAAGGGGTCAAATATAGGAGCAGCAGCGCAGGTCCAGCGCTTAACCTCTAAGCAGAAATGCTCGTTGGCATGGATCTGAACTGCGGCGCCGGTGGCGATTGCCGTGCCGATCGCATTGGTGCCGATGACATCCTCATTCCAGCAGCCCCCGGTGGCCAAGTTGACTTCCTCACCAACGCTGCGGACTTGGGTCCCGCCATTGAGATGGAGAATGGTGCCGCTCGAGTCGCAAAGCATGATGAGGGTGCCACATTCCCGCAGGATTTCGCGCAGGCTTTCGAGTGCCGGATGCGCGACATCGCAGAGATCTCTGTTTTGCCGCTGTAATTGGTGGACACGTTCGGCGGCAGCCCCGGGGGCAGCGTGCTTAGTTGGATCCACAGCTTCAGAACGGCACCGTTGCCAAGACGAGAGTACGACTTTGCGCACGCCTTCCCCACCCAACGGCTTGTCCTGCAGAAAGCGCTCCCAGGCTGACTCCACGACGGGTTCGTCGCTGATGCGGGGGATCAGAGCACCGCAATGAGAAAACGGCATCGGACGATCACTCTCAATTGAGTCTCTAACGGTAGCCCCGCGCCATGACCAAGTCAACAAATCTCCTTTGCATCAATAACTTGTGCTCTGCAGCAAAGGACCGGCCCGCAGTCGAAGAATCGTTGTCCGATCAGCGTCAGAGAGAAGTCCAGCGAGATGGGATCAGGTGTGCGGATGCAGGTCTGGACAGTCGTTTCAGGGACTTGTCTGAGGGAAACCATCACCAAGTAGCCGTTTGCAGTCCGTAGATCAGAATGCGTCCGGCTCCCGGACATCGCCACGCAAGTGTCTGGAATCCGGACAGCGCCGACAGACAACCTGCGACTCGCGATCCCGCTAAAGAATGCGTGCGCCCCATTGATTTCAATCACACGCCCGGCTTCTCACTCGGCCAGCCTAGTCTTGGCACACCCTTTGCAGTGTATCCGGCGTGGAAACCCCCACGATGATTAAAGCAATGATAGGAGACGGATATGCAACAGCAATCTAGCGTGCAGGTGATGGGCATCGATGCCGGTGGCACGATGACCGACACCTTCTTCGTCCGCTCAGACGGCCGTTTCGTGGTCGGTAAGGCGCAGAGCAATCCCGGAGACGAATCCCTCGCCATCTACAACTCGTCACAGGACGCCCTGGCCCACTGGGGCCGGACCGTCGATGACGTGTATCCGGAGCTGGCCACCTGCGTCTATTCCGGCACTGCCATGCTCAACCGCATCCTGATGCGCAAGGGCCTCGATGTGGGCCTGATCTGCAATCGCGGCTTCGAGCAAATCCATTCGATGGGCCGCGCCCTGCAGAGCTATCTGGGCTATGCGCTGGAAGACCGCATCCACCTCAACACTCACCGGTACGACGAGCCCCTGGTGCCAGTCTCCCGCACACGCGGGGTCACAGAGCGCACCGACGTGCAGGGCAAGGTCGTCATCCCGCTGCGCGAGGACGAGGTTCGTCAGGCCACGCGCGAACTGGTGGAAGCCGGCTCCCAGGCCGTCGTCATCTGCCTGCTGCAGTCGCATAAGAACGAGGCGAGCGAGTTGCGCGCCCGCGATGTGGTTAAGGATGAACTGAAGAAGCTGAAGGCGGACATCCCGGTCTTCGCCTCGGTGGATTACTACCCGTCGCGCAAAGAAAGCCACCGGATGAACACCACAATC
>SCRU01000096.1 GCA_004323695.1 Burkholderiaceae bacterium | reverse complement strand
GGCGGTTCGATCTGGGCTGCGCTTTGCTACGCCATCGCCTCTCGTCCACCGGGGACCGAGAACCAAAAGTAAAAATAGAAGGCGCTGCGTGCTTGCATGGTTGTGAAATGTAGCACAGGTCGCAAAAGTCCTGCTTACGCCGTGCCGCCCACCGTCAGCCCGTCGATGCGCAAGGTGGGCTGGCCCACGCCCACGGGCACGCTCTGGCCTTCCTTGCCGCAGGTGCCGACGCCGGGGTCGAGCCGCATGTCGTTGCCGATCAGCGTCACGCGGGTCAGCGCATCAGGGCCGTTGCCGACAATGGTGGCGCCCTTTACCGGGTACTGGATCTTGCCGTTCTCGACCCAGTAGGCTTCGCTGGCCGAGAACACGAACTTGCCCGAAGTGATGTCGACCTGGCCGCCGCCAAAGTTGGTGGCGTACAGGCCCTTCTTGATGCTGGCGACGATTTCCTTCGGGTCCTTGTCGCCACGCAGCATGTAGGTATTGGTCATGCGCGGCATCGGCACGTGCGCATAGCTCTCGCGCCGGCCGTTGCCGGTGGGCTTGGACTTCATCAGGCGCGCGTTCATCGAGTCCTGCAGGTAGCCCTTCAGAATGCCGTCCTCGATCAGCACGTTGCGCTGCGTCGCGTTGCCTTCGTCGTCCACGTTGAGCGAGCCGCGCCGGTCGGCGATGGTGCCGTCGTCCAGCACGGTGACGCCCTTGGCCGCGACGCGCTGGCCGATGCGCCCGGAAAAAGCGCTGGAGCCCTTGCGATTGAAGTCGCCCTCCAGCCCGTGGCCGATGGCCTCGTGCAGCAGGATGCCGGGCCAGCCCGAACCCAGCACCACCGTCATCTGGCCGGCCGGGGCCGGGCGCGATTCGAGGTTGGTCAGCGCAGCATGCACGGCGTCATCGACGTAGCGCTTGATGACGGCATCATCGAAGTACGCCAGGCCAAAGCGGCCGCCGCCGCCGCCCGAGCCCACTTCGCGGCGCACCGTGCCGCCCACCGTGGCCTCGGCAATCACGGTAACGGACAGGCGCACCAGCGGGCGCACGTCGGCGGCCAATGTGCCATCGGCGCGCGCCACCAGCACCACGTCGTACTCGCAGGCCAGGCCGGCCATGACCTGCGCCACGCGCGGGTCTTTGGCGCGCGCCAGCTGTTCGGCTTTTTCCAGCAACTTGACTTTGGCCGCGCTGTCCATGCTGGCGATCGGGTCCAGCTCGTTGTACAGCGAACGGCTGCCCGCTATCTTTCGGCTAGCTGCCTTGACTCGTCCGGACTGGGCTCCAGACGAAATGGATCGTACGGTGCGGGCGGCGTCGAGCAGCGAGGCCTCGGAGATATCGTCGGAGTAGGCAAACGCGGTCTTCTCGCCGCTGACAGCCCGCACCCCGACGCCCTGGTCGATGCTGAAGGAGCCGGTTTTCACGATGCCCTCTTCCAGACTCCAGCCCTCGGAGCGCGTGTACTGGAAATACAGGTCCGCGTCGTCCACCTTGTGCGAGGTGATCTCTGTCAAAGCTCGCGACAGGTGCGCCTCGGTCAGGCCAAAGGGTTCAAGCAGGAGACGCTGGGCAATAGCCAGGCGCTCAATAGTGGGTTCGCGAGAAATCATGCGACCATTTTAGGCCTGCGTGCGTCACGGTCCCGGCAGGCGGCTCAATATCCCGGCATCACCCAGGCTTGGTCAGCAGCTGGAACACGCTGGCATCGTCCTCACCCGCCAGCCCCGCTTCAAGGGCTTGGGCAAACGTGTCAGCGGCGACGCGACCCAGCGCCGGCTCGAAGCCGGTGGCCTGTGCGGCCTCCAGCGCCAGCTTGGTGTCCTTGGCCAGCAGCGTGGTGTGCGCCCGCGGCGCGAAATCGCCCGCAATGGCGCGACGCAAACGGTCCGAACCAATCCAGCTCTGGCCGCTGGATTGCTCGATGACGTCGAGCGTAGTGCCCAGGTCCAGCCCCATGCGCCCGGCCAACGCCAGCACTTCGGCAGCGCCGACCAGGTTGATGCCCGCCAGCAGGTTGTTCACGAGCTTGGTGCGCGCGCCGTCGCCGGGGCGCTGACTGATGCGAAACAGCTTGCTTGACAGGGCCTGCAGCAGCGCGCGGTGCTGCTCGAACACGTGATCGGGACACGCCACCATCAGGCTCATGGAGCCATCCCTCGCGCGCGCCGGGCCGCCCGACATGGGCGCATCGATGACGTGGATGCCGCGCTGTGCTAGCCCGGACGCCAGCGCCTCGACATCCTGCGGGGAAATGGTCGGGCACAGCATGACCGTCTGGCCGGCACGCATCGCGGGGGCGGCACCACCTGCGCCGAACAGCACTTCGCGGGTCTGCGCGGCATCCACCACGCAGACGATGACCACATCGCAATTGATAGCGAGCTGTGCAGGACTGGCATGGGTTACAGCGCCAATCTGCTTGAAGTTTTGCTCTTTGACCGAATCCACGTCGCGCACCTGCACCGGCCAGCCCTGGGCCAGCAGATTCGCCGCCATGCCACCGCCCATGTTGCCGACGCCAATGATGCCGACCGGCGCCCTGTCATCGGGCTTGCTCATGACTGCACCAGCCGTTTCGATTTGGCGATGGACATGAGGATGCCGATGCCCAGGCCCAGCGTCACCATCGCGGTGCCGCCGT
>SCRU01000095.1 GCA_004323695.1 Burkholderiaceae bacterium | reverse complement strand
GGCGAACGGCGTGGAGGCGCAGACGCGCCGCCTGATCGAGGTCTGCCGCCAGCGCGACACGCCCATCATCACCTTCGTGAACAAGATGGACCGCGAGGTGCGCGAGCCGCTCGACATCCTGGACGAGGTAGAGCGCGAGCTCGGCATGCCCTGCGTGCCGATGACCTGGCCGGTGGGCCAGGGCAAGAGCTTCGGCGGCATCATGAACCTGCGCACCCAGGCCATGACGGTGTTCGAGTCGGGCAGCGAGCGCCTGCCGCACGACTTCGAAACCATCCCGCTCGCCGACCGCGCCACGCTGATCCAGCGCTTCGGCCACGAGTTCGAAACCGCCGAGCAGCGCATGGAACTGGCCGCCGGCGCCTCGCCGACCTGGGACCGCGAAGCCTTCCTGGCGGGCAAACAGACGCCGGTGTTCTTCGGCTCCGGCGTGAACAACTTCGGCGTCATGGAGGTGCTCGACGCGCTGGTGGACCTCGCGCCCTCGCCGCGGCCGCGCACCAGCACCACGCTGGTGAATCGCGAGCCGGTCGTGCAGGAGATCCAGCCCGAAGACAGGAATTTTGCCGGCGTGGTGTTCAAGGTGCAGGCCAACATGGACGCGAACCATCGCGACCGCATCGCCTTTGTGCGCATGGCCTCGGGCAAGTACACGCCGGGCATGAAGCTGCGCGTGCAGCGCACCGCCAAGGAACTGCGCCCGACCAGCGTCGTGACCTTCCTGAGCCAGCGGCGCGAGGCGGTGGATGAGGCCTACGCGGGCGACATCATCGGCTTCACCACGCACGGCGGCGTGCAGCTCGGCGACACCATCACCGACGGCGCGAGCCTGCAGTTCACCGGCCTGCCGTTCTTCGCGCCCGAACTGTTCATGACCGTGATTTTGAAGAATCCGCTGCGCACCAAGCAGTTGCAGCAGGGCCTGGCGCAACTCGGCGAGGAAGGCGCGATCCAGGTGTTCCGCCCGGAGATCGGCGGGCCAATGCTGCTCGGCGCCGTCGGCCAATTGCAGTTCGAAGTGGTGCAGCACCGCCTGAAGGGCGAGTACGACTGCGACGTGCGCATGGAGGGCTGCCAGTACACCGGCGCGCGCTGGATCACGGCCGACACGCCGGCCGAACTCAAGGAGTTCGTGAACGCCTACCCGGCGCGCATGGCGCTGGACGCCGCCAATACGCTGGCCTATCTGTGCACTTCCCCCTATGACGTGCGGCTGGCGCAGGAGCGCTTTCCGAAAATCCATTTCCACCCGCTGCGCGAGCATGCGGGGCTGGCGCTGCAGACGGCGGGGTGAGCGGCCAACGGCTCCCGGTTTTGGGGAGATGTTTGGACTCGCGCAGCAGCAGTTGTTACATCGATCCCCAGGGAAGGCTGTTTTGGACTGACTCCAGTCATTCATGTTCCCGCACAGAATCTATCCGCTTAGGATATCGCGATGGCATCCCCCCAAATTGACCTCGACAGAGATCAAATTTTACTTGGTGATTTAAGCAATTTCGCGCGCCTCCGGAACATTGCTAACCCGACGCAAGATGAGGTTCGTCTGCATGCTGCCGCAGTACGGAAACTTCTCCTTGATGGTGTTCTGCCTGCGGCGGCAGGGAGTCGCCGAATGCCTGTTGCTTTCCATGTTCCCGATTCACTGCCCCTAGTTCGAGCCGCTAGAAACAACCACGTAGTCGGTTTCAATTTAGCTGGACTGGAGGTTTTTGGCATCGAGATCGCGGGCGGTGCTATCTCAAGAGGTACGGTCGCCGCCGCCAAAGACTTCAATCCGTCTCGGTTGATTCCACTAAAGCTCGACAGCTTCCTCAAGCAAACGGTCGCATTTTCTGGTGGAGAGCTCTTGAGCCGGCACGACGTAATCGTGTACGTGGCAAACAAGGTTGGAGGAGTCCACTATGACCCCAAGGCGTCAAACGCAATGCCGCAAAGCAAAATTCGCGCGCTCGGGCAACTGAGGCGGAGTCTTCGCATGGGCATTCATGGAAGTACAACGAGCATACAGTTCGCTGTTCAACAGAACGAGGATCATGACCTTGCCCCTGTTTGTTGGAGTTCTTAGCCCACGGATTACGCGGCCTTTTTACGCTGTGCCTCGTACCAGCGTTGCTCATATTGCATCGGGCTGAGGTATCCCAGCGTCGAATGCA
>SCRU01000094.1 GCA_004323695.1 Burkholderiaceae bacterium | reverse complement strand
TCTGGGGCGCTACACGGTGCACACCGCGGACATCGCCCATGCGGACCAGCTGACACCGAACTGAGCGGCGCCCTGCAATAAAGGCCCCCGGCGGGTATGCTGGTGCGTTTTGCAGGAGATCGTTCCCATGCGCCATCGCCCCCTCGGCCACACCGGCCTTTTCGTCTCAGAGCTTTGCCTCGGCACCATGACCTTCGGCGGCAGCGAAGGCATCTGGAGCCAGATCGGCGCGCTGCAGCAAGCCGATGCCGAGCGGTTGGTGGGCCAGGCGCTGGAGGCCGGCATCAACTTCATCGACACGGCCGACGTGTACGCGGGCGGCGTGTCGGAACAGATGACGGGTCAGGCGCTGAGGAACCTCAAGGTGCCGCGCGAAAACGTCATCGTCGCCACCAAGGTGTTCGGCCAGACCGGCGACGGCCCGAATGCGCGCGGCTCGTCGCGCAACCACATCCTGGACGGCGTCAAGGCCAGCCTGCGCCGGCTCCAGCTCGACCACATCGACCTGTACCAGCTGCACGGCTTCGATCCCGCCACCCCCATTGAAGAGACCCTGCGCGCGCTGGACCAGCTGGTGCGGCACGGCCAGGTGCGCTACATCGGCGTTTCCAACTGGGCCGCGTGGCAGATTGCCAAGGCGCTGGGCATCGCCGAGCGTCTGGGCCTGGCGCGCTTCGAATCGCTGCAGGCGTATTACACCGTGGCCAGCCGCGACCTGGAGCGCGAGCTGATTCCCATGCTGCGCAGCGAAGGCCTCGGCTTGATGGTGTGGAGCCCGCTGGCCGGCGGCTTCCTGAGCGGCAAGTACGGGCGCGGTCAGGCACAGAACCCTGCGGACGGCAGCCGGCGCGTGGCTTTCGACTTTCCGCCGCTGGACAAGGACCGCGCCTGGGATTGCATCGACGTGATGCGCCCGATCGCGCAGTCGCACGGCGTGTCGGTCGCCCAGGTGGCGCTGGCCTGGCTGCTGCACCAGCCGCAGGTGACGAGCATCATCGTCGGCGCCAAGCGCCCCGAGCAACTGGCCGACAACATCGCCGCCGCACAGGTAACCTTGACCGCGCACGAGCTGGATCAGATCGATAAGGTCAGCCGCCTGCCGAGCGAATACCCGGGCTGGATGTTCGAGCGCCAGGGCGAATACCGGCGCCAGCAGATCGCCGAGGCCGTTCGCGGGCACGGCGGCGCGGCGTCGTAAGACTTGGCTCTGCCGATCCTGCAGTCCGTTAAAGAATCTTCGCGAGGAAGTCTTTCGTGCGCTGGGCCTGAGGGTTCGAGAAGATCTCCCGCGGATTGCCTTCCTCGACGATATAGCCGCCGTCCATGAAGATGACGCGGTGCCCGACCTCTCGTGCAAAGCCCATCTCGTGGGTGACGACCACCATCGTCATGCCTTCGACTGCCAACGACTTCATGACCTGCAGGACTTCACCGACCATTTCGGGGTCGAGCGCGGAGGTCGGCTCGTCGAACAGCATGACGGCTGGCTCCATCGCCAGCGCCCGGGCAATCGCCACGCGCTGCTGCTGGCCGCCAGAGAGCTGATCGGGGTAGCTGTCTTCCTTGCCCGACAGGCCGACTTTCGCCAGCAGGTCGCGCGCAATCCTGTTGCTGTCCTCCACCGACATCTTCTTGACCTTGCGCGGGCCGATCGTG
>SCRU01000011.1 GCA_004323695.1 Burkholderiaceae bacterium | reverse complement strand
AAAAGCAGGATGGAAGCGTTCAGCGACGGCGTGATCGCGATCATCATCACCATCATGGTGCTGGAGCTCAAGGTGCCGCAGGGCGAAGGCATGGCGGCGCTGGTGCCCTTGATACCGGTGTTTTTCAGCTAGGTGCTGAGCTTCGTCTATGTCGGCATCTACTGGAACAATCACCACCACATGCTGCAGGCCGCGGGGCGGGTCACCGGGCCCATGCTCTGGGCGAATCTGCACCTGCTGTTCTGGCTGTCGCTGTTTCCGTTCGCAACCGGCTGGATGGGCGAGAACCACTTCGCCGCCGCGCCGTCCATCGCCTACGGCGTCGTGCTGTTGATGGCAGCGATTGCGTACTGGATCCTGCAGTCCACCATCATCGCCTCGCAGGGCGCCGATTCGTTGCTGCGCCGCGCGGTCGGCGGCGACTGGAAGGGCAAGGCCTCGCCGTTTTTCTACCTGGCTGGTATCGCCCTCGCAACCCGCGCAGCCTGGCTCGCGGAGTCGCTGTACGTGCTGGTCGCGCTGATCTGGCTGCTGCCGGACCGGCGCATCGAGCGCGTGTTCGGTGATGCAAACAAATGAGCTTCAACCTTCGTCCAAAGGAGTGACCATGTCCATCGCTAAATTCATCCTCTGTGCCGGCGCGATCGCGCTGGCTGCCAGCGCCGCGCGCGCCGATTCGTTCGACGTGAAGACCGGCGCCTGGGAGAGCACGGTCACGTCCACAACGACTGGCACCTCGATCCCGCCGGACATGCTGTCCAAGCTGCCGCCCGACCAGCGCGCGAAGATCGAACAAATGATGCGATCGCGCTCCGGGCAGCCGCACACCATCACGCGAAAGTATTGTGTGACGCAGAAGGACCTCGATGAAGACCGGCTGATGAAGGAGCAAGGCGAGAGCCAGTGCAGCCGCAAGGTGCTGTCCAAGTCGAGTACCCGGCTCGAGATCGAGCAGACCTGCGGCACGGCGCCGCACGCGATGACGATGCATGTGTCCGTGCAGGCGACCAGCCCCGAAAGCGTGACATTGACCGTCGACGGGCAGATGCAGGGCGGCAGCAAGTCGCATACCGAAGGCAAGAGCCGCTGGCTCGGCGCGAGCTGCGCCGGCATCGAAAAGGACTGAACAGGCCCGTGTGCGGCCGGTGCGCTCAGGTCTCGGCCAGCAGCGTGCCGGGCGCCGCGCCGCGCCGCGGCTGCCGCCGGGTTTATCGCTATTCCCCTCGCAGTACGCGGCCGGGGTTCATCAAGTTCTGCGGGTCGAGCGCCTGCTTGATCGATCGCATCAGCGCGAGCGCGACCGCCGACTTGCGCTGTTCCAGCTCATGCACCTTCAGGCTGCCGACACCGTGCTCGGCCGAGATGGAACCGCCGAACGCCTGCACCGAATCGAACACCAGCGTGTTGACGCGCGCCTCCTGCTCGCGCAGGAAGACCCGGGCGTCGCCGCCTTCGGGCGCCTGCACGTTGTAGTGCAGGTTGCCATCGCCCAGATGCCCGAAGTTCACCAGCCGCACACCGGGGATTTCGCGCGCCAGCAGCCCATCGGTCACGCGCACGAACTCTGGGATGCGCGAGACCGGGATGGAGATGTCATGCTTGATGTTCAGGCCTTCCTCGGCCTGCGCCATCGGGATGCTCTCGCGGACATGCCAGAGCTGACGCGCCTGCGCAAGGCTCTCCGCGACCACGGCGTCGCTCACGCAGCCACTGTCCAGCGCGGTCTCCAGCAGGCGCTCGAATTGCGCGCGCGCGTGCGCCTCGGACTCGTGGTCGGAATTCTCCAGCAGTACGCAATAAGGTGCGTCCGTGAACAGCGGTATCCGCTGCTGCGGAAAATGGCGGGCCACCAGGGCGAGGGCGAACTGCCCCATCACCTCGAAACCCGTCAGGCCCGCGCCCAGATGCTGATGCGCCAGGCCGAGCAGCGTGACAGCGGCGTCCAGCGACGGCAGCGCCGCCCAGGCCGTGAGTCGCGCCGCCGGCAGCGGATACAGCTTCATGGTCGCGGCCGTGATCACACCCAGCGTGCCTTCCGAGCCGATGAACAGGTCGCGCAGGTCGTAGCCCGTGTTGTCCTTGCGCAGGCCGGACAGGCCGTTCCAGACCGCGCCCTGCGCGGTCACGACCTCGAGCCCCAGACACAGCTCCCGCGTATTGCCATAGCGCACCACCTGGGTGCCGCCCGCGTTCGTGCCCAAGTTGCCGCCAATCGTGCAGTTCCCTTCGGCGGCCAGGCTGAGCGGAAACAGGAAGCCTGCCTTCCCGGCCGATTCCTGCAGGCTTTGCAGCACGCAACCGGCCTCGACCGTCACGGTCAGGTTCGCGGCATCGATCGCGCGCACCGCGTTCATGCGTTGCAGGCTCAGCACCACCTGGGTGCCGGTGCCATCGGGGGTCGAGCCCACCACCAGACCGGTGTTGCCGCCTTGCGGCACCATGGAGGCGCCGGCTGCGGCGCAGGTTCGAACCACCTCTGCGACTTCATTGGTAGCGACAGGTCTGACGACGGCAAGGGCTTTGCCGCGTTCCCGCTGGCGCCAATCCATTTCCCAGGCGCTCAGGTCGCCTTCCGTCAAAACATGGGTCGGGCCGACGATGCGGCGCAGCGATTCAATCAGCTGATGCATGGAAGTGCATTCACGGCGCAGGCGCTGCGGTGTTCGGAGCGGCGCTCGCGGCCCGCTTCGCGTTCTTCAGGCGTACACGTACATGCAGCGCGCAGGCCATGAATAGCAGCAGGCACAGCAGCACTTCCACCAGCGCGAGCCTGGCACTGAGGCCGCGGTCGCTCGTGGCGCGCACCACGCCTTCGGCAAAATAAATCCAGACCAGCAGGCTGACCCAGCGATAGGTGTACATGCGCTTCTTCAACAGGCCCGCCAGCGGGAAGCAAAGCGGGATCACCTTGAGCGCCAGCCAGGATCCGCCCGGTCGGATCGGGGCCAGAAACAGCTCCCACGCCAGCCCCAGCACGATCAGGCCCACCAGGCTTCCCACGGCGAGCCAGCGCGAGACGGCAATGGACGGCGGGACGGCTGACGGGCTTGGCGAAGGGTTGGCATGCATGGCAATGGCATCATAGCGGCCATGACCTTGACCCCTCGCCTGGAGCAGTTGTTGAAGGATCTGGCCCGCTTTCCGTGGAAGATCACGGCGCTGACGCTGCGCGAGCGGTTTCGCGAGGATCGCCTCGGGTTGACCGCCAGCAGCCTCACCTTCACCACGCTGATCGCCATGGTGCCGTTCTTTACCGTGGTGCTCGCGGTGTTCACGGCGTTTCCGATGTTTTCGCATCTGCAAAGGGAGTTGCAACGCTGGCTCGTGAACAGCCTGATTCCCGACAACATCGCGCGCCAGGTGCTGGGTTATCTCACGCAATTCGCCGGCCAGGCCAGCCGGCTGGGCGTGGCCGGGCTGGCCGTTTTGCTGGTCACCGCGATCGCGATGATCCTGACGATCGACCGCACGCTGAACAGTATCTGGCGCGTGCGCCAGCCGCGCCCGCTCGCGCAGCGCGTGCTGATCTATTGGGCCGCGATCACGCTGGGGCCGCTGTTGCTCGCGGCCAGCCTGACGCTCACCTCGTATGTGGTCTCCGCCTCGCGCGGCGTCGTCGGCGCCATGCCGGGCGGGGTGCGCCTGCTGCTCGACGGCCTGGAGTTTTTCCTGCTCGCGGGGGGTATCGCCGCGATGTACCACTACGTGCCGAACACGCAGGTGCGCCGGGGCCATGCCTGGGCCGGCGCCCTTTTCGCGGCGGCCGGCATCGAGCTGGCCAAGAAGCTGCTGGTGCTCTATCTGGCAGCGGTGCCCGCGTATTCGATGGTGTACGGCGCCTTTGCCACGCTGCCGATTCTGCTGGTTTGGGTGGATGTGGCCTGGATCATCGTGCTGGTCGGCGCCGTGATTGCAGCCTACCTGCCCAGTCTGCTCTCCGGCGTGGCGCGGCGCAGCGGCGGCCACGGCTGGCAGTTCCAGCTCGCCGTGGAAGTGCTGCAGCAGCTGTATCGCGCGCGCACCGCAGGCGTAAAGGGGCAAGGCAGCGGGCAACTCGCGCGCGGACTGCGGGTCGATGGACTGCAGCTCGAACCGGTGCTGGAGACCCTGATCTCGCTCGATTGGGTGGGCCAGCTCAGCCCGGGACGCGGCGAGGCCGAAGCGCGCTACGTGCTGCTGGCCGACCCGGACGCCACGCCGCTGGAGCCGCTGATCCAGTGCCTGCTGCTGGAGCGCGCGGATTCCGTCCGTAATTTATGGAAAAGTGGCCCGTTGTCGGCTCTGGTTCTTCGTAGTGTGCTATGAATTGAATAGTTTTCGATATCTGGCCCGATGCGATGCCGGCATCGTGCCAGGGGTATTGCCAACCGTGATGGTCTGGCTGAGCCAGAATGAGGCCCATGTCTCATGAAGCTGCCGCCGATCCTGGCGCTACGGCGCCGGCGCGTCGCGTGATCTGCCTGTGCGCCCAGTGGTGCGATACCTGCCGCGACTACCGCGCGGTGTTCGACGCGCTGGGCGCGGCGCACCCGGGCCTGCAATTCATCTGGGTCGACATCGAAGACCAGGCCGATCTGGTCGGCGACGTGGAAGTGGAAACCTTTCCCACGCTGCTGATTGCCGATGGGCCCATGCTGCGCTTTTTCGGGCCGCTCACGCCGCAGCCGCAGACCCTGGCCAGAGTGATCGAAGGACTGGCGCCGCAGGGCGCCGGCCTGACCGCAGCGCCTGAACTGCAGGCGCTGCTGGACGGCGTGCTGGCTGCTACACCGAACGCGGGGCGTTCCCGCCCGACTTGATGGCGGCCTGCACCGCCGTGATCGCGCGCAGGATGGACTCGCTGGTGGCGGGCGCGGCGAGCGGTGGGTCCACCTGGTGGTTGCCCACCGCCGACACCGCGTCGCGCAGCGCGAAAAATACCGAGAACGGCAGCAACAGTGGGGGCTCCCCCACTGCCTTGCTTCGGTGAATGCTGTCCTGCACGTTCTGGCCACCCCACAACCGCACGTTCAGCACGGGCGGGCAATCGTTCGCGGTCGGGATTTTGTAGGTGCTCGGGGCGTGCGTCGTCAACAGCCCCGTTTGCGGGTGCCAGACCAGCTCTTCCATGGTGAGCCAGCCCATGCCCTGAATGAACGCGCCTTCGATCTGGCCGATGTCCACCGCCGGATTCAGCGACTTGCCCGCGTCGTGCAGGATGTCGGCGCGCAGCAGTTTCCATTCGCCGGTCAGGGTGTCGACCACGACCTCGCTCACGGCGGCGCCGTAGGCGAAATAGTAGAACGGGTTGCCCTGCATGGTATTCGTGTCCCACGACAGGCCGGGAGTCGCATAGAACCCGTCGGACCAGAGCTGGATGCTGTCCAGGTAGGCTTGCGCGACCACCGCGCTGAACGGCAGCGTCTTGCCGCCAACGTGGACCTGGTCGTTCGCGAAGCGCACGTCGGCCGCGGTGCCGCCATGGCGCGAGGCCGCGCAGGCCGCCAGCCGCTCCCGGATTTGCCGGGCCGCATCCTGCGCGGCCTTGCCATTCAGGTCGGCGCCCGTGGACGCCGCGGTGGCCGAGGTGTTCGCGACCTTCTGGGTGTCGGTCGCGGTGCAGCGCACCAGGTCCAGGCTCACGCCGAGCTCGTGCGCCACGCATTGCGCCACCTTGGTGTTCAGCCCCTGGCCCATTTCGGTGCCGCCGTGATTCACCAGGATCGAGCCGTCGGTATAGACATGCACCAGCGCGCCGGCCTGGTTGAAGTGCTTGACGTTGAACGAGATGCCGAACTTCACCGGCACGATCGCGATGCCGCGCTTGAGCACGGGACTGGCCGTGTTGAACTGCGCGGCGGCATCGCGCCGTGCCCGATAGTCGCTGCTGGCTTCGAGCTGCGCCACGAGTTCGTGGATGATGTTGTCGGCGACGGTTTGCCCATAGGGCGTCACGTTGTGCTCGTCCTTGCCGTAGAAATTCAGGCGCCGCACGTCCAGCGGATCCTTGCCGAGTTGGCGCGCGATCGAGTCGAGGATGTTCTCCATGGCGATGGCGCCCTGCGGGCCGCCGAAGCCGCGAAATGCCGTGTTGCTTTGCGTGTTGGTCCTGCCCGAGTAACCGTGCATGTCCACATTCGGCAGCCAGTAGGCATTGTCGAAATGGCACAGGGCGCGCGTCATCACGGGGCCCGACAGGTCGGCCGAATGCCCCGCGTTCGACACCATCGTGATCTGGGCGCCGAGCACGCGGCCGTCGTCGTCATAGCCGACGTCGTATTCGTACCAGAAGCCGTGGCGGCGCCCCGTGATCAAAAAGTCGTCGTCACGATCGAGGCGCAGCTTGACGGGCCGGTGCAGCTTTGCAGCGGCCACCGCGGCCACGCAGGCGAACAGGGCCGACTGCGACTCCTTGCCGCCGAAGCCGCCACCCATGCGCCGGCATTCGACATGCACGTCGTGCGCATGCAGCCGCAGCGCATGCGCGACCAGGTGCTGCATTTCGCTGGGATGCTGGGTCGAGCAATGCACGTGCATCGCGCCACCCTCCCTGGGAATCGCGTAGCTGATCTGGCCCTCGAGATAAAACTGCTCCTGTCCGCCGACCGTCAGGGTGTCCTTCAGGCGTCGCGGCGCGCGCGCAATGGCCGCGGCGACTCCGCCGGCACCCTGGCCGTCCGCGCTGCGCAGCAAGTGCATGGGCGGCAGCACGTACTCGCCCCTGGCGTGGGCGTCCTGCGGTGTCAGCACCGGCGCTTGCGCTTCGACGCGCAGCGCGTCTTTCGCCTTCGCGGCGGCGCGGCGCGCCTGGTTGCGTGTTTCGGCCACCACCGCGAGCACCGGCTGGCCCAGGTAGCGGATCTCGCCGTCGCACAGGATCGGGTCGTCGTGAATGATCGAGCCGCAGTCGTTCGCTCCCGGAATGTCGGCGGCCACCAGCACATCCACCACGCCCGGCATGGCCCGAATGGTGTCGAGCGTGATGCCCGTGAGCCGGCCGGCGGCCACCGGCGACAGCCCGAGCGCGCAGTGCAGGGTGCCGGCCAGTTCCGGGATGTCGTCGATATAGGTGGCTTCACCCGCGACATGCAGATGCGCCGACTCGTGCGGACGGCTGACGCCGACCCGGGCACCCTGGCGCCAGGCGCTTTCTTCCGCGCGGGCGTCGACGCGCGCTTCGGTGTTCTTGCGATAGTCGGCGAACGCTTCGACCGGCTGCAGGAGTCTGGGCTCGATGGGCTTGTTCATTTCACGCTCCTTCGCAGGTGATGTGCGGCAGCACGCTGAAAACACTGGTGGCCGACGCCGGCAGCGGATCCTTGCCACGGGTTTCCAGCCAGAAGCGCCGCAGCAGGTTTTGCGCAACCTGGAGCCGGTAGCCGGCACTCGCGCGCATGTCGGTCAGCGGTTTGAAGTCCTGTGCGAGCGCCGCCTGCGCCCGCTCCACCGCAGCTGCGTCCCAGAGGTGGCCGATGAGCGCTGCTTCCGCCGCCGCGGCGCGCTTCACGGTGGCCGCCATGCCGCCGAAGGCCAGGCGCACCGCATGGACCTGGCCGCCGTCGAGTTCGATCGCCAGGCCCGCGCACACGGCCGAGATGTCGCAGTCGAAGCGTTTGCTGATCTTGTAGCCCCGTACCTGGCGGTTCATGGCTGCCAGCGGCACGGCCAGGCCTTGCACGAATTCGCCGGGCTCCAGGCGGTTCTTCATATAGTCAATATAAAACTCGGCGAGCGGCATGCGGCGTACCCTGGAGCCCTGGCGCAATTCGATCTGCGCGTCCAGCGCCATCAGGATGGGCGGCGAGTCGCCGATGGGCGAGCCGTTTGCAACGTTGCCGCCCATCGTGCCGGCATTGCGGATCGGCGGGGAGGCAAAGCGCAGCCACACATCGGTCAAGGCGGGCACCCGCCGCGCCAATGTCGCCCAGGCGGCTTCGAGCGAGGCACCAGCGCTGATGTACAGCTCGCCATCGGCCTCCCGAATTGTCTTGAGCTCGTCCACATCGCCGACGTAGATGATGTCGCCGAGGTCGCGCAACTGTTTGTTGACCCACAGGCCGATGTCGGTCGAGCCGGCCAGCAGCGTGGCCTTCGGCTGCTCCAGTCGCAGCGCCGCGAGTGCCTGCAGGCTTCGGGGCGAATGCAGGACTGGCGCACGCGCGCCGGCGGCGGGCGAGGTTGCTGCGTAACTGAAGGTGGTGTTGCGCGCCAGTTGTTGCAACGCAGCAACCACCGGCCGGGTGTCGAGCCGTACTTGCGCCAGGTCAAACATGCGCTGGCCCGCGTCGAGTATCGGCCGGTAGCCGGTGCAGCGGCACAAGTTGCCCGACAGCTCGTCGGCCAGCTGCTGGCGCGTCGGCACGGTGCCGCGGGCCTGGTGGTGCTCGTAGGTGGACCACAGGGACATGACAAAGCCCGGCGTGCAGAAACCACACTGCGAGCCGTGGCACTCGACCATCGCCTGCTGCACCGGATGCAGCGTCTGCTGCCCGGCTTCGCCCGGTTTCGTCGTGGAACTGCCGTTCGTGGTGCACGGGGTCTTCAGGTCCTCCACGGTGAACAGCGCCTTGCCTTGCAGGGTGGGCAGGAACTGGATGCAGGCGTTCACGGTTTGCAGCTTCAGGCCGTTCACTGCGGTGGTATCACCGTCCGTGGCGAGTTCGCCGATCACGACTGTGCAGGCGCCGCAGTCGCCTTCGTTGCAACCCTCCTTGGTGCCGGTGCAACGCGCGTCTTCGCGCAGCCAGTCGAGCACGGTGCGGGTAGGCTCTGCGTCGTTCACGGCGACCACCGCGCCGCGGTGGAAAAAGCGAATCTCTTGTGTGGTCATGAATTGTCTCGCTGGCTGATCTCTGATCTGGGTGTGCCCTGAACCCTCAGGACGCACTTTGAAAGTTATCGCATCCGGCGCCCGCGCGCATCCCGTGCCCCTGATACCACCCATGCGGGAACTGATATGACACAAAGTGCGTTATTTGGCAACATCCGCATGCCTCGATCCGAATCGCGCCAAACCTGAAACCGGGGAATCCACTGTGTCTTCCGCTCCATCCGAAGTTTTCAACGATACGACCGCACCTGTCGCGCTGCGTGGCGACCTGCTTGACTTCATCGATACCCCGGCGTGGGGCGCGGTGGACAGCCCCGCCGTGCGGTTTCGGCCCGACCACTGGCTGTTGATCAGGGGCGGCCGCATCTGCGGCGTTCAGGCCGAGCCGCCCCAGGGCCACTGGACCCTGCAGGATCATCGCGGGCGTCTCATCATGCCGGGTTTCGTCGATACGCACGTGCACATGCCGCAGCTCGATGTCATCGCAAGCTACGGTACCGAACTGCTGGACTGGCTCAACACCTACACGTTTCCGGCGGAGACGCGGTTTGCCGATCCCGGGCGGTCACGCGCCGGCGCCGAGCTGTTTTGCGACGCGCTGCTGGCCAACGGCACCACCTCGGCCGTGGTGTTCGCGACGGCGCACAAGGTGTCGGCCGATGCGCTGTTCACGGCTGCGCGGCAGCGCGGCATGCGCCTGATCACCGGCAAGGTGCTGCAGGACCGCCACTCGCCCGACGGTCTGCGCGACGACGTGGTGCAGGCCGAGCGCGACTGCATCGACCTGATTGACCGCTGGCACGGCACGGACCGGTTGTCCTACGCCGTCACGGTGCGCTTTGCACCCACCAGTTCGCCCGAACAGCTCGCGATGGCCGGCGCGCTTTGCGCCGCCGATGCGACGCTGTACATGCAGACGCACGTGGCGGAAAACCGCGCCGAGGTCGAATGGGTGAAACAGCTGTTTCCGCAGGCACGCAGCTACCTTGACGTGTATGCGCGTAACCATCTGCTGCACGCGCGCAGCGTGCTCGCGCACGGCATCTGGATCGACGACGCCGACCGCGCCGCGCTGCAGCGCAGCGGCGCGCAGATCGCGCACAGTCCGTCCTCCAACCTGTTTCTGGGCAGCGGCCTGTTCGACTGGCGTGCCGCCGGCGACGCCGGCGTGGCCGTGAGTCTGGCGAGCGACGTGGGCGGTGGCACCAGCCTGTCGCCCTTCAGGACCATGGGCGATGCATACAAGGTCCAGGCCATGGCGGGCCAGCGGCTCACGGCCTGGTGCGCCCTGCACGCGGCCACGCTGGGTTCGGCCAAGGCGCTGCGGCTGGACCACGAGATTGGGTCGCTGGAGGTGGGCCGCATGGCGGATGTGTGCGTCTGGGACTGGGCCGCCGACCCGGTCGCGCACCGCCGCATGGAAGTCGCGCGCGGCTTGCACGAGCGGGCTTTTGCGTGGATGACGCTAGCCGACGACCGCAATCTTGTTCAGGCGTGGGTCGCCGGCGCATTGCGTCATCAGCGCGCCGGCGTGTAAGGCAGAACGGGAACGGGCGCCTCCAGAGGGAGGCTTCCCGTTCCGACAGGGCGACGTCCTCTCGGGGCGTCCTATTCGCAGCGTCGATCCGGTGCATGGCGCCGGACCGATGTATTCATGAAGTACAGGTCGATTCGACCTTCAGGAGACAGCATGCAACTCATTGAACGGGTCTTCAAGCTCACCGAGCACGAGACCACCGTACGCACCGAGGTCATCGCGGGGGTCACGACCTTCCTGACGATGGCCTACATCATTTTCGTGAACCCGTCGATCCTGGGCGCGGCCGGCATGCCCAAGGACGCCGTCTTCGTCTGCACCTGCATCGTGGCAGCCCTGGGCACCACCATCATGGCGCTGTATGCCAACTATCCGATCGCGCTGGCCCCGGGCATGGGACTGAACGCGTATTTCGCGTTCGTCGTGGTCATGCACATGGGCTACACGTGGCAGGCGGCGCTCGGCATGGTGTTCATCTCGGGCTGCCTGTTCATCGCGGTCACGGTGATCGGCCTGCGCTCACTCATCATCAACGGCATACCGCACTCGCTGCGCAGCGCCATCACGGTAGGTATCGGCCTGTTCCTGGCGATCATCGCGCTCAAGAGCGCGGGCATCGTGGTCAAGTCGGACGCGACGTTCGTAACCCTGGGCGACCTGCACACGGCGCCGGTGGTGCTGGCCTCGCTCGGGTTCCTCGTGATCGTGGCGCTGGACCGGCTCAAGGTGCCGGGCGCGATCCTGATCGGCATCGTGGCGACCACCGTGGCCTCGTTCTTCTTCGGCAACCACTTTGCCGGGATATTCTCGGCGCCACCCTCGATCGCGCCGACGTTCCTCAAGCTGGACATCAAGGGCGCGCTGGCCGGCGGCTTTCTGAACGTGGTGCTGGTGTTCTTCCTGGTCGAATTGTTCGACGCGACCGGCACCCTGATGGGTATCGCGAACCGCGCGGGCCTGCTGACGCCGGCCCGGATGGGGCGGCTGAACCGCGCCCTGATGGCCGACAGCGTTTCGATTTTCTGCGGTTCGCTGCTGGGCACCTCCAGCACCACGGCCTACGCTGAAAGCGCGGCCGGCGTGCAGGCCGGTGGCCGCACGGGGCTGACCGCGATCACGGTGGCCGTGCTGTTCCTCGCCTGTCTGTTCATCGCGCCGCTCGCGGGCGCGGTGCCCGCCTATGCGACCGCACCGGCGCTGTTCTTCGTCGCCTGTCTGATGATGCGTGAACTGGTCGCGCTCGACTGGGACGAGACCACCGAAGTCGTTCCGGCGGCCGTGACGGCGCTGATGATGCCCTTCACCTATTCGATCGCGAATGGTCTGGCGTTCGGTTTCATCAGCTACGCCCTGATCAAGCTGCTCACCGGCAAGGTGAAGGACGTGCACTGGATGACCTGGCTCATTGGCGCCGTGTTCCTGTTCAAATTCATCTACGTCGGCGGCTGAGGCAGTTCCGGCTGGTGCGGCCTCGTGCCGCACCGCCTGCTTGCCGGGGCTCTGTTGTTACGCCGCGCCTCGAAACATCGCGCTGGCGTTCGCTGAAGCCTCATGCTGCGCGCAGGAAATCGCGCAGCGCGAACAGCACGCCGTCGGGCGCCTCGGTCATCAGCGCATGGCCGGCAGCAAGCGTCACCACTTTCGCATCGCGTGCCTTCGCTGCGAGCGCCACCGCGGCCTTGGGCGGCGTCATCTGGTCATATCGGCCAACTATGAAAAGCGTAGCGCACTGCACGCTCTGCATCTGGACTTCACCGGTTTTATAGTCATCACAAGCCTTGAAACCAGTGTGGAACACGTTGTGCTGCCGATTGCTCGCGAGCACGCGGCGCATCAGCGCGCGCGAGCCGCCGTAGAGCCAGGTGCCGGGGCCGAGCGACGAGGGCGGTGGCGCGAGCGTCGAGTGCGAGAACTGGTTGACCATGTCGATCGCCTGCTGCGGCTGGTTCAGCGATGCGTCCAGCAGCGCGGGCGACACCTTCATCGGGAACGCGGTGCCGACCAGTACCAGCTGGCTGACCCGGTCCGGCGCGGTCGCTGCGACTTCGAGCGCGATCAGCGAACCGAAGCTGTGGCCGACCAGCGCGGCGCGGCGCACGCCCGCGGCGTCCAGCAGCGCGATGACGAAGCGCGCCGCTTCCTCGACCGAGCGCGGCGGCGCGCCGCTGCTGCGGCAATGGCCCGGCAGATCGAGCGCGAGCACGTTCCAGCCATGGTGCGCGAACCAGCGGCTTTGCAAAATCCAGACGCTGTGGTCGTTCAGCACGCCGTGGATGAACACCACGGTCGGCTGGGCAGCATTGAAGTCCTTGCCGCCGGTGTAGCAGTAGGTCGTGTGGCTGTTGACAGTGAGGTTCATGGTCAGGCCCCCGCTTTCTCGGCAGCCTTCAGCGCGCGCTTGAGGTCGTCGATCAGGTCATCCGGGTCTTCCAGGCCGATCGACAGGCGGATCGTGCCCTGCGTGATGCCGGCCGCGGCCAGCGCTTCGTCGCTCATTCGGAAATGCGTGGTGCTGGCCGGGTGGATCACCAGCGAACGGACATCGCCGACGTTCGCGAGATGGCTGAACAGGCGCAGCGTCTCGATGAACTTCTTGCCCTGCTCGCGGTTGCCCTTCAGGTCGAAGCTGAAAACCGCACCGGCGCCGCGCGGCAGCAGCCTCTTGGCCAGCGCGTGGCTGGTGTGTGATTCGAGCAGCGGGTGGCCGACCCGCGCAACGAATGGTTGGCTGGCGAGGAATTCGACGACGCGCTCTGTGTTCGCGACATGCCGCGCCATGCGCAGCGGCAGCGTTTCGATGCCCTGCAGGATCAGCCACGCGGTGTGCGGGCTCATGCAGGCGCCAAAGTCGCGCAAGCCCTCGCGGCGTGCGCGCAGCAGGAAAGCGCCAACGGTGGATTCCTCGGTGAACACCATGCCGTGATAACCGTCGTAGGCTTTCGTGAGTTCGGCAAAGCGCCCATCCCGGGCCGCGGCGGCTTCCCAGTCGAAGCTGCCGCCATCGACCACCAGGCCACCGATCACCGTGCCGTGGCCGGCGAGGAATTTGGTCGCGGCGTGGTACACCAGATCGGCGCCGTGGTCGAACGGCTTCATCAGGTACGGCGTGGTGAAGGTCGCATCGACCAGCAGCGGTACCCCCGCGTCGTGCGCGATCTGCGCGACGGTGGGGATGTCGAGCACGTCCAGCCCCGGGTTGCCGATGGTCTCGCCGAACAAAAGCCGGGTTTCGGGCCGGATCGCCGCGCGCCAGCCATCGATGTCACCGGGTTTGACGAAGGTGGTGTGGATGCCGAAACGCGGCAACGTGAAGTGAAGCAGGTTCTGCGAGCCGCCGTACACCGCGGTGCTCGCCACGATGTGGCTGCCCGCGCCCATCAGCGTCACGATCGCCAGATGCAGCGCGGCCATGCCGCTGGCGGTCGAGATCGCGCCGATGCCGCCCTCGAGCGCAGCGATGCGCTCTTCCAGCACCGCATTGGTCGGGTTCGTGAGCCGCGAATACACGTGGCCGGCGCGTTCCAGGTTGAACAGTGCGGCCGCCTGGTCCGAACTCTCGAAAACGAACGAGGTGGTCAGGTGGATCGGCACCGCGCGCGCGCCGGTGGCCGGGTCGGGTGCGGCACCCGCGTGCACCGCCAGGGTGTCAAAACCGGGATCTGAATAACCGGACATGATGTCTCCGAAATGGGTTGACCCGGAATCCGGATCAGGATTGAATCAATATTGTGGGCTATATTTACAAGGTGTCGGCGAGATGCGGCAAAACTTCGGCAGCCACGAGGAGAGCATCATGAAAGTCAGCGATATCCTGCGCGTCAAGGGCAACACCCTGTACACCGTCACACCGGAGGATCCGGTGGCCATGGCGGTGCAGATCATGGCCGAGAAGGACATCGGCTCGCTCGTGGTGATGGAGCGTGGCGAGATGGTCGGCCTGCTGACGTTTCGCGAAGTGATCCTGACGGTGGTGAAAAACGGCGGCGCCATTGGCAGCGCGCAGGTGCGCGCCTCGATGGACGACCATCCGCTGACGTGCACTTCCGAGACCGAGCTGGACGAAGTACGCCGCATGATGCTGGATCGTCATGCGCGTTACCTGCCGGTGCTGGACAAGAAAATGCTCATGGGCGTGATCAGCTTTTACGACGTCGCCAAGGCGGTCGTGGAGAGCCAGAACTTCGAAAACAAGATGCTCAAGGCCTACATCCGGGATTGGCCTGCCGGGGACGAGTCCGGCGAAAGCTGATTCCCGTCTCGCGGTCTCGCGTCAGTGCAGCTCCGCGCCTTCGTCGCGGCCCAGTCGCACGAAGGAGAGCAGGGACAGCAGCGTCATCACGCCCAATGCGACAAAGGCTGGCGAGAAGTCGCTCGCCAACAGGTTCTGCGAAGTGCGGCCGTGCCACCACGCGGCGGCGCTGACCAGCTCGGCGCCGATCACGACACCCAGACTGACGGAGATTTGCTGCGCCATGCTGGAAAATGTCGTTGCGTGGCTCATGTGCGGCTTCGGGATTTCCGAAAAGCCCAGCGTTGCCAGCGCCACCAGGCCCATCGAGTTGACCAGGCCGCCGAGCAGCAGCGCAAAAAATATCAGCACATGTGGCGTGCCGGGCTGGAACAGGCCATAGCTGGCCCGAACCAGGCTGGCCAGAATGGTTGCGCCGATCAGCAGCGAGCGAAAGCCGACGCGGCGGATCGTCTGGGCCATGACGGCGCGGGTCGCGAGCGAACCGATCGCGCTGGCGACCGTGAGCATGCCGGAGACCAGCGGGGACAGGCCAAAACCCACTTGCAGCATCAGCGGCAGCAGAAACGGCGACGCGCCGATGGCGATGCGCAGCGGCAGCCCGCCAAAGATGGCGGCACGGTAGGTTCGGTAGCGCAATATGCCCAGGTCGATGATCGGGCTTGCCTTGCGCCGGCTGCGCCACACGTACAGGCCCAGGGCGAGCGCGCCCAGGGACGCGGTTGCACCCGTGACCCAGCCCGCAACCAGGGTTTTGCCGGTGGCTTCCAATGCACTGAGCAGTGCGGTCAGGCCCAGTGCCAGCAGGATGAAGCCCACGGCGTCGAAGGGCGCGGGCGCGGCGTCTTCATCGTGCTTGTCCAGGAATATCAGCGCCAGCGCGATGCCGAGCAGGCCGAACGGGATGTTCACCAGAAAAATCCAGCGCCAGGAGACCCAGGTGACGATGGCGCCGCCAAACAGCGGGCCGGCCATGCGCCCGATGGTCGGCGGCACGGTGAACCACACCATCGCGGCAACCATGCGGGCGCTGGGCACGCTGCGCAGCAGAATCAGGCGTCCGACTGGCATCATCATGGCGCCACCCAGACCTTGCAGCACGCGGAACAGCACCAGCGAGGGCAGGGAGTTGGCCGCGCCGCACAGCGCCGAGCCCAGCGAGAAGAAAGCGATGGCGCCGCAAAAGACACGTCGCGCGCCAAAGCGCTCGGCGAACCAGCCGCTCAGCGGCAGAAATACAGCCAGGCTCAACAGGTACGAGGTAATGGCCAGGTTCAGGTACAAGACCCGCACATGCAATGCATGGGCCATCGTGGGCAGCGCCGTCGCCATGACAGAAGTGTCCAGGTTCTGCAGGAACAGTGGGCAGGCCACGACCAGGGGGACGATTCTGTCGCAGGCGGCCATGCAGCGATTCTATGCAGGAGCCGGCAGCGGCGTTCGGGCTCGGAGATAATCGCGGGCATGAGCGGCAACACCTTCGGAACACTCTTCGCCGTCACCAACTTTGGTGAATCGCACGGTCCGGCGATCGGCTGCGTGATTGATGGCTGCCCGCCGGGCATGGCGCTGTGCGAGGCCGATATCCAGCCCGACCTGGACCGGCGCCGCCCCGGCAGCTCCAGATTCGTGACACAGCGCAATGAGGCCGATACGGTGGAGATCCTCTCGGGCGTGTTCGAGGGCCAGACCACGGGCACGCCGATCTGTCTGCTGATCAGGAACACGGACCAGCGCGGCAAGGACTACGGCAACATCCTGCAGACCTTTCGCCCTGGCCATGCCGACTACACCTACTGGCACAAATACGGCATCCGCGACCCGCGCGGCGGTGGTCGTTCGTCGGCGCGCCTGACGGCGCCGATGGTGGCGGCCGGCGCCGTAGCCAAGAAGTGGCTGTTAGAGAAATACGGAACCACCTTTCGCGGCTGCATGACGCAGATCGGCGAGATCGTGATTCCGTTCGAATCCTGGGACCATGTCCCGGACAATCCGTTCTTCGCGCCGGTGGCTGATGTGTCGACCATCGAGACTTACATGACGGCGCTGCGCAAAGCCGGTGACTCCTGCGGTGCGCGCATCCGCGTCACGGCCTCCGGCGTGCCGGTGGGCCTGGGCGAGCCGCTGTTCGACAGGATGGACGCCGATATCGCCTGGGCCATGATGGGGATCAACGCGGTCAAGGCCGTGGAGATCGGCGCCGGCTGGGACAGTGTCACGCAGCGCGGCACCACGCATGGCGATTCGCTGTCGCCCCAGGGTTTCAGATCGAACAACGCCGGCGGCACGCTGGGCGGCATCACGACCGGGCAGGACCTGGAGGTGAGCGTCGCGGTCAAGCCCACCAGTTCCATCATTTCGCCGCGCGAGTCGATCGACCTGCAGGGCAACGCGACCGAGGTCGTAACCAAAGGCCGGCACGATCCCTGCGTGGGCATTCGCGCCACGCCGATTGCCGAGGCCATGCTGGCGCTGGTGGTGATGGAGCACGCATTGCGGCATCGTGCGCAGTGCGCGGACGTCCAGGTGCCGGTGCCGCCCATCCCGGCCGCGTCGCCCTAGCGCGCCAGCGCGGCCTTGGCAGCGGAAAGACATCATGCAATACGTGCGCTTCGGAAACACCGGCCTCAAGGTATCGCGGATTTGCCTGGGGATGATGACTTATGGCACGCCGCAATGGCGGCCCTGGGTGCTGGACGAGGCGGCGGCCCTGCCCGTGGTCAAGCATGCGGTGGATGCGGGCATCAACTTCTTCGACACCGCCGACATGTATTCGGCCGGCGAGAGCGAGGCGCTGACCGGCCGGTTCCTCAAGATGCTGTGCCGGCGCGAAGAGGTGGTGCTGGCGACCAAGCTGTACTACCCGGTGGAGATGGCCTTCAAGGGCGGCAACAGCGGGGCCGCCAAGCCGGCGCGGCGCCCGAACATGGATGGCCTGGGGCGCAAGCGCATCCTCCACGCGGTGGACGCCAGCCTGCAGCGGCTGGGCTGCGACTACATCGACCTGTACCAGATCCACCGGCTGGACCCGGACACGCCGATCGAGGAGACCATGGAGGCCCTGCACGACGTGGTGAAGGCCGGTAAGGTGCGCTATCTTGGCGCGAGCAGCATGTGGGCCTGGCAGTTTGCCAAGGCGCAGCAGGTCGCCAAAGAGCATGGCTGGACGCGTTTTGTGAGCATGCAGAACCACTACAACCTGGCGTACCGCGAAGAAGAGCGCGAGATGATTCCGCTGTGCCGCGACCAGGGCGTGGCGCTGATTCCGTGGAGCCCGCTGGCGCGCGGCTTTCTGGCTGGCAACCGCAAGGCGGGCGACCGGGAGCAGGGCGAGACCAGCCGGGCCCGGACCGATGACATTGCTCAGAAGTACTACTACCGCAGGAGCGACTTCAAGGTCGTGGAAGCGCTGGGCAAGCTCGCCGCGAAAAAAGGCGTCAGCAATGCCACGCTGGCCTATGCCTGGTTGCTGCACAAGGGTGTCACCGCGCCGATCGTGGGCGCCAGCAAGCCCTGGCAGATCGACCAGGCCCTCGCGGCGACGGATGTGACGTTGACCGCAGCCGAAATCCAGCGGCTGGAAGCGGCGTACGAGCCGCATCCGGTGCTGGGTCACATATGAAATGCTGTGGTAGCCGTTACATGGTATGTGTTTATTGCTATAAAAATTTTTTCGTCTCTGAATCACGGCCGGCCGTATTAACCACGCTTGCCGCGCCATTTCTGGAAACCCCATGAAAACTGCCCTCATCCTCAACGGCCCCAACCTCAACCTGCTCGGCACGCGCGAGCCGGCCGTGTACGGTTCGCAAACCCTGGCCGATGTGAAGGCCCTGTGCGTACAGGCCTGCGCCAGCCACAACCTGGCGCTGGACTTTCGCCAGAGCAACCACGAGGGCGAGCTGATCGACTGGATTCATGAAGCGGGCCGCGCGCAGGCCGCGGGCACGCTGGCCGGCGTGGTGTTGAACGCCGGCGCCTACACGCACACCAGCATCGCGCTGCACGACGCCATCAAGGGCGCGGGCGTCACGCTGATCGAGCTGCACATCTCCAACGTGCATGCGCGCGAGGCGTTTCGCCATCACTCCTACATCTCGCCGGCGGCCAGGGCCGTGATGGCCGGGTTCGGGGTGCAGGGGTATGCGCTCGCGATCGCCGGTCTGGCCGGGCTTTGACGGATGGCGCCCCGTGATCGAGATCAACCCGGCTGAGGTCGAGATCACGGCGATTCGGGCCCAAGGCGCGGGCGGGCAGAACGTCAACAAGGTGTCGAGCGCGGTGCATCTGCGTTTCGACGTAGTCGCCTCATCCCTGCCCGAGGACGTCAAGGCCCGGCTGCTCGCGTTGCGCGACACCCGCATCACGCAAGAGGGCGTGCTGGTGCTCAAGGCGCAGCAATACCGCAGCCAGGAACTGAACCGCGCCGATGCGCTGGCGCGCCTGGGCGAACTCGTGAGCAGCGTGGCGCGGCCGCCGCGGGCGCGGCGCGCCACTGCGCCCACCTACGGTTCCCGGCAACGGCGGCTGGACGGCAAGAGTCAGCGCGCGAGCATCAAGGCGTTGCGTGGCAAGGTGCAAGAGTGAATGACACCGGGCGCGCCAGGTTCAAGGCGGGTCGTTAATATCGGCCTTCACGCCTTCCCTGGAGACTACCATGCGACTTGCCATTTTTTCCGACCTGCACCTGAGCGTGGCGGGTATGCCGTTGCCCCAGGTCGAATGCGACGTCGTGATTCTGGCTGGCGACGTGGCGCGGCCGCAGCAGGCCATGGCGTGGGCCCGGCAGTTCAGCGTTCCGGTGCTCTATGTGCCCGGCAACCACGAATACTACGGCGGCAGCCTGTCGGGCACGCTGGCAAGCCTGCGCGAACTTGCACGAGGCAGCCAGGTGCATGTGCTCGAACGCGAGGAATGGCGTCTGGCTGGCGTGCGCTTTCTGGGCTGCACCCTGTGGACGGACTTTCGTTTGATGGCGACGGAAGCCGAGTGTGCGGCGTCGATGGCGATGGCGCGTGAGACGATCCGCGATTTCAGCCGCATTCGACTCGACGATGCGGGCGATGCGCTGTTCACGCCCGAGCGGTCGCGCCAGGTGTTTGACGACTCGGTGGCCTGGTTGCAGAAAAAATTCGATGAACCGTTTGACGGAACCACGGTGGTGGTTTCGCATCATGCGCCGTCCAGGGGCAGCATCAACCCCAAATATGAAGGTTCGCCGCTGAACGCCTGTTTTGTTTCCGACATCGAGGCGCAACTGCGCCGCTGGAGCCCCCCACTGTGGATTCACGGCCATCTGCATGACAGCTACGACTACCGGCTCGGCGATACCCGCGTGCTGTGCAACCCGCGCGGCTATGTGCGCAACGACGTTGCGGAAAACGCCGCGTTTGACCCCGGCCTCGTCATTTCGGTGTGAAGCCGGTGGGCGCGGAGCTCGTCAATATTCCGCGTCATGCCACCGCGAGAGAGCGGTGGCACGCGCGTCGCCGCGGAAGTTGCATGAATTTTCAAAAGCGATGACACTTTGGGTGCATTTGCGTTCCCAACTCTTCAAACACGAAAGGAAACCGCCATGTTTCATCTCATCTGGATGTTTATTATCGGCATCGTGGTCGGTTTGCTGGCCCGCTGGTTCACGCCCGGCGCGCAGCACATGGGCCTGCTCATGACAGGCATCGTCGGCATCGTGGGCTCGTATATCGGGGGATTCATCGCGCGGCTTTTCAGCAAACCGGCCGAAGGCCAGATGTTCCATCCCGCAGGTATCATCCTGTCGGTGATCGGCGCCGTGATCCTGCTGGTCATCATGCGTTACATCCAGTAAGCCTCTTTTTCTTTGTCCCTCAACGTTACTAGTCAGGAAAACCCATGAAAATGAAATCATTGATCTTCGCCGCTCTGTTGGCTGCTCTCGGTACCGTCTCGTTTGCACAGGGGCCAGCGGCCGGGGCCACTGCTACCGCGACCTGCAAGGACGGGACTTCCTACACCGGCGTGAAGAAGGGTGCGTGCAAGGGGCATAAAGGCGTGAAGTCCTGGGAAGCCGCGACAGGCGCAGCCGCTGCCCAACCCATGGCGGCACCCAAGAAAGCGTCCAAGGCGGCCGCCATGCCCGCTGCTGCCGCTGCCGGCGGTGGTGCTGGCAAGGTCTGGGTCAATACCGCTTCCAAAACCTACCATTGCGAAGGTGACAAATACTACGGCAAAACCAAGGCCGGCCAATACATGACGGAGGCCGAGGCCAAGGCCGCGGGCGATCACCCCAGCCACGGTAAAGCCTGCTCCAAGTAACTCCCGCGCGGCTTGGCGCGGCCTTGTCAGCCACGCCAAGGGCAGATCGTTCTCCTCAGACAGTACGCATTTCGGCCCGGCGATAGCGCGCCATGGCTGCGCGCGCCGCTACTGCCAGCGCCGGGTCGCCCTCGTCCAGCGCGCGCCGCAGATCGGCCATCAGGCGCGGGTCATCCATTGCCGCCGCCAGATAGCGCGCATCGGCGCGCTCCCGGGCCATCCCCTGCGACCATGCCTTGAGCGCACTGACCAGGCGCGATGCCGCAGAGCGCTGGGACGGCTGCGTCGCATGGGGAGCGACGGGTCCCCTACGGGCATTGCCAAGATGCCATTGGTAGGCTGGTCGAACTAGGCTGCTCATGATGTGTTCCCTTCTTGAAAGCTTGTATCTTCATATTAGGGTTAACACTTAGTCTATTCAACTTTAGATTGATGATCGATACTATTCACATAAGTGATTAATGGACGCCGAATTTCTCAAGGTCGGCCTGCCGGGCGGCTTGCTCCTGCATTCATTTTGGGGTCGGCTGGCGAGGCGTCGTGGTTATCGACGGATTTGGAAAAGATCACCTCTCCCGTGGGGATGTAGACGACCCTGATTTCGTGACCCGATGGCCGCGTCACGCTCTTTGCGGCGACTGCGACCGCGGTCTCGCTGTCGCTCATCAGCACGGCGGTTTCGAGCGATGCGGACAGCAGCGGACAAACCATCGGGTGTGAACTTTCGATGCGGTAGTTCAATGCGTTCAAGAGGACCTCACGATCGCGTCAACAGAGACGACGCAGTGAAGTCTGCGCGGAAATTGTGATACCCGTGTGTCAGCGCGGTGAAGCGCCGGTGAGATGGTGTATCTTTTTATCAGGCGTAGTCGCTCACCGGCACGCAGCTACAGAACAGGTTGCGGTCGCCGTAGACGTTGTCCACGCGACCGACCGGCGGCCAGTACTTGGCGTGTTGGGTCTTGCTGAGCACGGCCGCGCCAACGTCGCGCGGGTAAGGGTGGTTCCATTCGCCGCGCAACAGGCTGGCGGCGGTGTGCGGTGCGCCTTTCAAGGGGTTGTCGTCCTGCGGCCATTCGCCGTTTTCGACACGGCGGATTTCCTCGCGGATCGCGATCATGGCTTCGATGAAGCGGTCGAGTTCGTCCAGCGTCTCGCTCTCGGTCGGCTCCACCATCAGGGTGCCGGCCACCGGAAAGCTCAGTGTGGGCGCGTGAAAGCCGTAGTCGATCAAGCGCTTGGCGACGTCTTCGGCGCTCACGCCGCTGGTGTCCTTGAGCGGTCGCAGGTCCAGGATGCATTCGTGCGCCACATGTCCGTTTTCGCTGGCATATAGCGTGGGGTAGTGGTCCTTCAGGCGTGCGCTGATGTAGTTGGCCGACAGGATCGCGATCTCGGTGGCCTGCTGCAAACCTTCGGGACCCATCATGCGGCAATACATCCAGCTGATCGGCAGCACCGCCGCATTGCCCAGCGGCGCGGCGGAGACCGCACCGACGGCATGCACGGCCAGTCCGCCCGACGCATGGCCGGGCAGGAACGGCACCAGGTCCTGCACCACGCAGACCGGGCCGACGCCGGGGCCGCCGCCGCCGTGCGGGATGCAAAAGGTCTTGTGCAGGTTCAGGTGGCTCACGTCGCCGCCGAACTCGCCGGGCGCGGCCAAGCCGACCAGCGCGTTCATGTTCGCGCCATCCACATAGACCCGGCCGCCATGGCTGTGCACCAGCGCGCACAGTTCCTTCACCTGCGTCTCGAACACACCGTGCGTGCTCGGGTAGGTGATCATCACGCAGGCCAGTTTGTCGCTGTGCTGTTCGCACTTGGCCTGCAGGTCGGCCATGTCGACGTTGCCATTCGCATCACAGGCCGTCACCACCACGCTCAGGCCGGCCAGATGCGCGCTGGCCGGATTCGTGCCGTGGGCGGACGAGGGGATCAGGCAGATGTTGCGATGTCCCTGCCCCTTGGCTTCATGAAAGGCCCGGATCGCGAGCAGCCCGGCGTACTCGCCCTGCGATCCCGCGTTGGGCTGCAGGCTGATGCCCGCATAGCCCGTGGCCTGGCACAGCCAGGCGCGCAGCTGCTCGTCGAGTTCGGCATAGCCCTGCTGCTGGTCGCGCGGCGCGAACGGGTGGATGTTGGCGAACCCGGGCCAGGTGATGGGGATCATCTCGCTGGTGGCGTTGAGCTTCATGGTGCAGCTGCCCAGCGGGATCATGCTGCGGTCCAGCGCCAGGTCCTTGTCGGACAGCGCGCGAATGTAGCGCAGCATGCCGGTCTCGGAGTGGTGCGTGTTGAACACCGGGTGCGTGAGGAAGGCGCTGGTGCGGCGCAGTTCGGTGGGGATCAGCGGCTCGATGCCTTTTTCGAAATCGCCGACGCGGGGCAGGGCCTGGCCCGGCCTGGCAAAGCACGACCAGAGCAACTCGATGTCGGCGCGCGTGGTGGTCTCGTCGAGCGAGATGCACAGGTATTCCTTGAAGTAAATTCGCAGATTGGCCCGCATGGAGTGAGCTCGGGAAGCTATCGAGTTCGTAGCATCACCGGTTTTCACGCTGAGCGTGTCGAAGGCGCCGCCGGGGCGCGGCGTGTGTCCCAGCTGCTCCAGCCCTTTCGCCAGAATGGCCGTGTAGCTGGCCACGCGCCGGGCGATGCGCTTGAGTCCTTCGGGGCCGTGATAGACCGCGTACATGCTGGCCACGACCGCCGGCAGCACTTGCGCCGTGCAGATGTTGGAGGTGGCCTTCTCGCGGCGGATATGCTGCTCGCGCGTTTGCAACGCGAGCCGGTAGGTTGGGTTGCCGTGCACGTCGACGCTCACGCCCACCAGCCGGCCCGGCATCGAGCGCTTGAACTCGTCGCGGCAGGCCAGGTAAGCCGCGTGCGGACCGCCGGCCCCCATCGGCATGCCAAAGCGCTGCGTGGTGCCCACCACAATGTCGGCGCCAAATTCGCCAGGTGGCACGATCAGCGTCAATGCCAGCAGATCGGCCGCGACGATGAAAGCTGCCTGCTTGCCGTGCACCTTTGCCGCATCAATGTGCAGGTCATCGATGCGGCCACTGGTGGCCGGGTACTGCGCGAGCACGGCGAAATAGTCGCCGGCCAGCGCCTTGTCCCATTCCTCGCGCGAATTGGCGAGCACGATCTCGATGCCCAGCGGCTTGGCGCGGGTCTGGATCACCTCGATGGTTTGCGGGTGGCAGTCGCCGGCCACGATGAAAGTGTTGCTTTTGCTCTTGACGCTGCGTTTCGCCAGCGTCATGGCCTCGGCCGCGGCCGTGGCCTCGTCGAGCATGGACGCGTTGGCGATCGGCATGGCGGTCAGGTCGCACACCATGGTCTGGAAATTCACCAGCGCCTCCATGCGGCCCTGCGAAATTTCGGCCTGGTACGGCGTGTAGGCGGTGTACCAGGCGGGGTTTTCAAGGACGTTGCGCAGGATCACGCCCGGCGTGTGGGTGCCGTAATAACCCTGGCCGATGAAGCTCTTGAACACCTGGTTCTTGGCGGCCATGGCCTTGAGCTCGGTCAGTGCGGCGGCCTCGGTGACGGCGGCCGGAATCGCCATCTTGCTCTGGCGCGCAATCGAGCGCGGCACGATGCCGTCAATCAGTTCGCGGCGCGAGGTAGCCCCGATGGTGCCCAGCATCAGCGCCTCGTCGGCCGCATCGATACCGATATGGCGGGCCACGAATTCACTGGCGTTTTCAAGTTCGCCAAGGGCGCGGGCGGATTGCATCAGCATGGGGAAAACTCCTGCGGGTCAGGCGTTGTCGGAAAACTTGGTGTAGACGGTCTCGTCCATCAACGCATCGAACTGCGCCGCATCGACCAGCCGGGCCTTGAAGAACCAGCCGGCCCCGAGCGGGTCGCTGTTGGCCAGGCTCGGGTCGGCGCGCAGCGCCTCGTTGACTTCGGTGATGATGCCCGACACCGGCATGTACACATCGGCCGCGGCCTTGACGGATTCGACCACGCCGGCGACTTCCTTTTGCGCAAACGACTTGCCGACCTCGGGCAGGTCGACGAACACCACGTCGCCCAGCGCGTCCTGCGCATGGGCGGTGATGCCCACAGTGACGATGGCGCCGGTGGCGGCGGCACCCTCAAGGCTGAGCCACTCGTGATCTTCGGTGTATTTGATCATGCGTCTTCTCCAAAAAAAAGTGAGGTTATCCGCGAAAATACCGGTTCGGAACAAAAGGCATGGCGGCCACTTCCATGGGCACCGGCTTGCCGCGCACGACGGCGTTCAAGCGCGTGCCCAGGGCGGCGTATTCGGTGCTCACGTAACCCATGGCGATGGGCTGGTCGATGCTCGGTCCCAGCAGTCCGCTGGTGACTTCGCCGATACGCTGGCCGGTGGCATTTTGCAGCTCGCTGGGCTCTCGCACCGGAATCCGCTCCAGCGCCACCAGTCCCACGCGTTTTGTGGCTGGAGCCGATACGCCACCTTGCAGTTGCGCTAGTATCTTTGCAGCTCCCGGAAAACCACCGGCGCGCGCGCCGCCAGCGCGGCGCACCTTTTGCATGGCCCAGTTCAGACCGGCTTCCACCGGCGTGGTGGTCGTATCAATGTCATTGCCATACAGGCACAGGCCGGCTTCCAGCCGCAGCGAATTGCGCGCGCCCAGGCCGACGGGCAAGACCCCGGGCTGTGCGAGCAGCGCGCGCGCCAGCGTTTCAGCCTGCGCGGCCGGCACCGAGATCTCGAAGCCGTCTTCGCCCGTGTAGCCGCTGCGGGTCACAAAGCAGTCGCAGCCCGCGATACTGAATCGCCCACCAGACATGAATACCAGCTTTTCGACGCCGGGCGCGAGCTTTGACAGAGCCGCGACGGCCTGCGGGCCCTGCAGCGCCAGCAGCGCCATCTCCGGCATCGGAATCACCTGGCAGCGCGCGCCGATCTTCTGCTGGATATGGGCGATGTCGGCCACCTTGCAGGCGCCGTTGACGATCACGAGAATGTCGCCTCCACGCTCGCCCACTGCGTGTGGCTCGCTGCCCCCCGGGGGGGCTTTCGCGCCTCGGGACGGCCCGGCGGCGCTCATATCGTCCCCGCGCTTGATGAACATCAGGTCGTCCAGGATGCCGCCCTCGTCGTTCAGCAGCAGGCCGTAGCGCTGCTTGCCCACGGGCAGATCGATCACGTCCAGCGGCATCAGGGTCTCGAATGCGGCCGCCGCATCAGGCCCGACCAGGCGCAGCTGGCCCATGTGCGACACATCAAACAGCCCTGCCGCCCGGCGCGTGTGCAGGTGCTCGGCCATCAGGCCGCTCGGGTATTGCACCGGCATGGCATACCCGGCGAACGCCACCATGCGGGCGCCGAGTTCGATGTGCAAGCCGTGCAGCGGAGTGCGCAAAAGGGTGTGGTCTGTGGACAAGCGAGGGCTCCATGACATGCGGCGTGACCCATTCACACCGGGAACCCTGTTGTCCGCTTTACCTGAGAGATTCGGCGTCGCAGACCCCTGTCTGGCGAGCGCCTTGCCCCTTCGGTGGGCCCAACCGGGTTGGGCCTCTCTCCAACAGAATCGTTTGCGCCAGTCCTTTTGCCTGAGCGTTCAGCCTTCGGCGGTTTCGATGAGGAAACTCTCTCCTGACGTGCGGAATTCTACCTTCCCGCGGGGCCGGCGCGGCCGGTCAACAGATAGCGGCGGGTGCCACGGGGCGGGCCGTACCGCTGGCTCACATGCCGCTGTAGTTCGGCCCGCCGCCGCCCTCGGGTGGCAGCCACACGATGTTCTGCGTCGGATCCTTGATGTCACAGGTCTTGCAGTGCACGCAGTTCTGCGCGTTGATCTGCAATCGCTCGCTGTTGTCCTCGTTTTTCACGAACTCGTAGACGCCGGCCGGGCAATAGCGCGCCTCGGGACCGGCGTACTTGGCGAGATTGAGGTTGACCGGCACCGACGCGTCTCTCAAAGTCAGGTGCGAGGGCTGGTTTTCCTCGTGGTTGGTGTTGCTGATGAACACGCTGGAGAGGCGGTCGAACGTGATCTTGCCGTCCGGCTTCGGGTAGTCGATGGGCTTGCACTGCGCCGCCGGCTTGAGCGCCAGATGGTCCGCCTGTTTGCGGTGGATCGTCCACGGAATATTACCGCCCAGCGCCCACTGCTCGAAGCCGTTCATCAGCGTGGCCACGGTCAGTCCCTTCTTGAACCAGGCCTTGAAGTTGCGCGACTGGTTCAGTTCGGCATGCAGCCAGCTCTTCTCGAACGCTTGCGGGTAGGCGGCGAGTTCGTCATGCTGGCGTCCGCTGGTGACGGCGTCGTAGGCTGCCTCGGCCGCCAGCATGCCGGTCTTGATCGCGGCGTGGCTGCCCTTGATCCGGCTCACGTTCAGGTAGCCCGCGTCGCAGCCGACCAGCGCGCCGCCCGGAAACACCGTCTTCGGCAGCGAGAGCAGGCCGCCGGCCGTGATGGCGCGCGCGCCATACGCGAGCCGTTTGGCGGGCTTGAGGCCCTGATCCTGACCCTCCAGGTACCAGCGGATGTTGCGGTGCGTCTTCCAGCGCTGGAATTCCTCGAACGGACTCAGGTAGGGGTTGGCGTAGTCCAGCCCCGTGATGAACCCCAGCGCGATCTTGTTGTCTTCCATGTGGTACAGGAAGGCGCCGCCATAGGTGCTGCTGTCCATCGGCCAGCCCGCGGTGTGCATCACGAAACCGGGCTGGTGCCGTGCCGGGTCGATTTCCCACAGCTCCTTGATCCCGATCGCGTAGCCTTGCGGGTCCTTGCCCGCGTCGAGCTTGTAGCGCGCAATGAGCTGCTTGCCCAGATGGCCGCGCGAGCCTTCGGCAAAAATCGTGTACTTGCCGTGCAGCTCCATGCCGAGCTGGAAGTTCTCGGTCGGCTGGCCGTCCTTGCCGATGCCCAGATTGCCGGTGGCCACGCCCTTGACGCTGCCATCCTCGTTGTACAGCAGCTCGGCGCCGGCGAACCCGGGGAAGATTTCAACGCCAAGCCCTTCCGCCTGCTGTGCCATCCAGCGCGTGATGTTACCCACGCTGACCACATAGTTGCCGTGGTTCTGGAAGCACTTGGGCAGGAACAGGGCCGGCGTGCGGTACGACGATTTTTCACCCAGGAAAATCATCGCGTCGTCGGTTACCGGCTGATTCAAAGGGCAGCCCAACTCCTTCCAGTCGGGAAACAGCTCGTTCATCGCGATCGGGTCCATGATGGCGCCCGACAGAATGTGCGCGCCGGGCTCGGAGCCCTTCTCCAGCACCACCACCGACACGTCGGTGCCTTTCTCGGCGGCGAGCTGTTTCAGCCGGATGGCGGTGGCCAGGCCGCCCGGGCCGCCGCCCACCACCACCACGTCGTATTCCATGGCCTCCCGCGGGCCGAACCGGGACAGGATTTCTTCGTTGGTCATGAGGTCTCTCGGGTGATTCTGGTTTGATAATGAGACACAGCCGCCAGTCCTGCCAGTGCCGCTCTCGGGTCCGCGACCAATTTTATGCGGGGAATCGGCACAATGGCACGATTGGTCTGGCACAGCGGAGACTCTCAAAATGGCTTACAGCATTGATCTTTCGGGCCGTGTGGCCTTCGTCACGGGCGCATCGGGCGGCCTGGGCGCGCAATTCGCCTGGACCCTGTCGCGCGCCGGCGCTGCCGTGGTGCTGGCCAGCCGGCGTCTGGACAAGCTCAAGGAGCTGCGCGCGCGCATCGAGGGCGAGGGCGGCGCCGCGCACGTCGTGGAGCTCGACGTGACGAATCCCGACTCGGTCAAGGCGGCGGTGGCGCGCGCCGAGACCGAGGTCGGCTCGATCGACATTCTGGTGAACAACTCCGGCGTCAGTACGACCCAGCGCATCCAGGATGTGACCGAGACCGACTTTGATTTCATCTTCGACACCAATGTCAAAGGCGCGTTTTTTGTCGCGCAGGAAGTCGGCCGGCGCATGCTGGCGCGCGCGCGCGGTGCCGCGCCGGGCACCTACACGGGCGGGCGCATCATCAACGTGGCGAGCATGGCGGGGCTGCGCGTGCTGCCGCAGATCGGCGTGTACTGCATGAGCAAGGCCGCCGTGGTGCAGATGACGCGCGCCATGGCGCTGGAGTGGGGCAAGTTCGGCATCAACGTGAATGCCATCTGCCCGGGCTATATCGACACCGAAATCAACCACCACCACTGGCACACCGAGCAGGGCCAAAAGCTGGTGCAGATGCTGCCGCGCAAGCGCGTGGGCAAGCCCGAAGACCTGGATGCGCTGATCGTGCTGCTGGCCAGCGCGCAAAGCCATTTCGTGAATGGCGCCGTGATCGCGGCAGATGACGGGTTTGCGGCGTGAGTCCCGAGCAGTGGTTCCGGCGCCTGGATTTCAAAGAAAATATGCGCTGAGACCTTATGGGATATGCACAGTTGGCCGCTATTTATATAGCAACCAATATTCGTTGCCACTCAAAACGTGACGCCGGCGCACAGGATGATGTTGGCATAGGGCGTGCATTCCCCGGTGCGTACGATGGCACGGGCCTGCGCGCTGATGCGCTTGAATTCCTCGTGCGGCACGGTTTGCGCGGTGACTGGCAGACGGCCCCGGCACCAGTCGGGCAAAGACTGACGATCTGCGCTTATCGCTTCTTCGGCAACATAGGCACGCTCCACCTGCATTTCAGACAGCACCGCGGCCAGCACATCGGCCATTCTCGGCACACCCGGTGTAACCGCGAGATCGATACGGCGTGGCCCGGCGGGGATCGGCAGCCCGGCATCGCCGATCACGAGCATGTCGCCATGCCCCAGCGCGGCAATCACCTGTGACAGCTCGGCGTGCAAAAGGGCGGTACGTTTCATAGCGAAATCCAATCGGGGGGCAGAGCACTTTGCAGCACGGCGTTGCGATCGGGAATGGAGGGCTGGGCACCGACCTTCGTCACGCACAGCGCTGCCGCCCGGATGCCGTGGCGCACGGCGTCATCGAAGCTCTGGCCGTTGGCCAGTGTCACGGCCAGCGCGCCGAGAAAGGTGTCACCGGCGGCGGTGGTGTCCACGGCCTTCACCGCCAGTGCCGGATGGTGGCGGCAGCTCAGGGCATCGGCGGCAACCGCACCATCGGCACCCAGCGTGACGACCACGCGCGCCACGCCGCGCTCTCGCAGCGCGCGCGCCGCGGCCGCTGCCTGGGCGGGCGTATCCGCCGGTAGGCCACAGAGCAGTCTGGCCTCGACTTCGTTGACGACCAGGGTATCGAGCAGGGGCCAGAGTTCGATGGGCAGTGCCTGCGCCGGAGAGGGGTTGAGCAGTACCTTGCAGCCAACGCGATGGGCCAGCACCGCCGCCGCGACGACCTGAGCCAGCGGGGTCTCGAATTGCGCCAGCAGGAAGGCGGCGCCGCGCAGCCGCTGCGCCAGGTCAGGATCGCGCGCATCAACCTCGACCCCGGCATTCGCGCCGGCGATGACAACGATGCGGTTCTGCGCGTCGTCGTCGACCATCACCAGCGCCACGCCCGTGGGTTGCTGCGCATCGGTTTGAACCCCGGTGTGGTCGATGCCGTCGCACGTCAGCGCTTGGCGCAGGGCCTGGCCGTAGACGTCGGCGCCAACGCGGCCGAGCAGGCTGACGGCCGCTCCCTGGCGCGCGCAACTGACGGCCTGGTTGCCGCCTTTGCCGCCTGGAACGGTGGTCATCGAGCGGCCATTGAGGGTTTCGCCGGCCTCCGGCGCATGTGCTACACGCAGCACCAAATCCATGTTGAGGCTGCCGAGCACGACGATGCGCGGGCGCCCGCTTTTGTCGGCACCTAGCACATTCTTTGCCAAGGCCGTTTCCGATGAATGGGCAGTTGTGTTCAATGGGGGACCGTGGGATAAATGTTAGGACAGGCGATATCGGCACGCAGGGACGCCATTGTGCATGATCACCATGGCAAGATGAGGGTGCGAGGGCTGGCAGGCGATCCGGTGATTGCGATCCGCTGTCTGGATTCTGGGTATGCTTTCTCCCATTTACGGGGAAGCCATGAAAATCGAAATTCCGCAGGTCAAAAAGCTCGTGTTCCAAATGCAGATCCCGATCCGCTGGGGTGACATGGACGCCATGGGGCATCTGAACAACGGGAGCTACTTCCGCTTTCTGGAGACGGCGCGCATCGACTGGTTCCGCTCGCTCGGCTGCGAGCCGGACCCGTCCGGCCAAGGCATCGTGATCGTGAACGCGTTCTGCAATTTCTACCGGCAACTGGTCTATCCGGGCGACGTGCTGCTGAAGATGTACGTCAGTGATCCGGCGCGCACCACGTTCGAGAGCTGGGCCACCATGGAGCGCACCGACATGCCGGGCGTGATTCACGCCGCCGGCGGCGCCACGACTTGCTGGGTCGATTTCAAGCAGCAGAAGGCGCAGCCGCTGCCGGACTGGCTGCGCGAGATCGTCAGTTGAGCGTCACACCGTTGCCATGAATTTGTAATCCAATGACCTGATCTGCGCCTCGTTTCGGCGCATCGATCTCGAGTGACGAGAGCCACGGCATGAACAATCTGCTCAGAAGCCTTTTTGTTTCGTTTCTGAAGACCCGGCACACGCTGCGCCACTTTCGGCGCCTGATGATCCTGGATTCCCTGTCCGGCCCCGGCGTCACGCGCGGCGTGCCCGAGGATCTGGCGCGCGAACTGATGCAGGCCTCCGCTGATGATGCGGCCGGCCTGCTGGCGCGGCTGCACTCGCATGAGGCGGGGCTGGCCAGCGCCGAGGTCGACCTGATTGCCGAGCGTGTTGGACCGAACGAGGTGGAACACGAGAAGCCGCTGCGCTGGTGGCAGCATCTTTGGCACTGCTACCGAAATCCGTTCAACCTGCTGCTCACGGTGCTGGCCGGAGTCTCCTACTTCACGGACGACGACAAGGGCGCCATCGTGATCGGACTCATGGTCGTGCTCTCCACCCTGATCCGCTTCGTGCAGGAGGGGCGCTCCAGCCGCGCGGCCGAGCGCCTCAAGGAGATGGTGAGCAATACGGCCACGGTGATCCGGCGCGACCTGGCGACCGACGTGGTCGAAGTGGCGCAGCGATATTTCGACCTGCAGATGCCCGCGCGCGCGCCGACCCGGATCGAGGTGCCGATCAAGGCCCTGGTGCCGGGCGAACTGGTGGTGCTGTCGGCGGGCGACATGATTCCGGCGGACTGCCGCGTGCTGCAGGCCAAGGACCTGTTCGTGAGCCAGGCCGCCATGACGGGGGAATCGCTGCCAGTGGAGAAGTTCCCCGAGCATCGCGGCGCCGCTTCGCCCAATCCGCTGGAGATGAACAACCTGCTGTTCATGGGCACCAACGTGGTGTCGGGCTCTGCCACCGCCGTGGTCGTCACTACCGGCAACCGCACCTACTTCGGCGTGCTGGCCACGCGCGTCACGGGCACTGATCGCACCCCGACATCGTTCGAGGCTGGTGTGAACAGCGTGAGCTGGCTGCTGATCCGGTTCGCGCTCGTGATGGTGCCGGTGGTGCTGCTGATCAATGGCTTCACCAAGGACGACTGGACTCAGGCGTTTCTGTTCGCGCTGTCCGTGGCGGTCGGCCTCACGCCCGAGATGCTGCCGATGATCGTGACCTCCACCCTGGCCAAGGGCGCGGTGATCCTGTCACGCAAGAAGGTGATCGTCAAGAGGCTGGACGCGATCCAGAACTTCGGCGCGATGAACGTGCTATGCACCGACAAGACCGGGACGCTGACGCAGGACAAGATTTTCCTGGAGCGTCATACCGATGTGTTCGGCCAGGACTCGGACGACGTGCTCAAGTACGCCTACCTGAACAGCTACTACCAGACCGGGCTGAAGAACCTGCTCGACCGCGCCGTGCTCGATCGCGCCGGCCTGCAGGCCGAATTGAAGCTGGCGCAGGATTACCAGAAGGTGGACGAGATCCCGTTCGACTTCGAGCGCCGGCGCATGTCGGTCGTGGTGTCCGAGAAGAGCCATCACCACGAGCTCATCTGCAAGGGAGCGGTGGAGGAAATCATGGCGATTTGCACGCGCGTGCAGGCCGGCGGCGAGAACCTGCCGCTCGATGCCGCCATGCTGGAGCGCGTGCGCAGCGTGACGGCAGATCTGAACGAACAGGGTCTGCGCGTGGTTGCGGTCGCGATGAAGGAGGTGCCACCGAACAAATCGACCTACGCGATCGCCGACGAGGCCGAGCTGACGCTGATCGGCTACATCGCCTTTCTGGATCCACCCAAGGAGTCGACCGCGCCCGCACTCAAGGCGCTGGCCGAGCATGGCGTGACCGTCAAGGTGCTCACCGGTGACAACGAACTGGTCACGGCCAAGATCTGCCACGAGGTGGGGCTGGCATTCGAATCCGTGATCCTGGGCCAGCAAATCGATGCGCTGGACGAAGCCGCGCTGTCCGCGCTGGTGGAGCGCTACAACGTGTTTGCCAAGCTCACGCCGCTGAACAAGGAGCGCATCGTGCGTGCGCTGCGCGCGAACGGCCACGTGGTCGGCTTCATGGGCGACGGCATCAACGACGCACCGGCGCTGCGCGCCGCCGACATCGGCATCTCGGTGGACAGCGCGGTGGATATCGCGAAAGAAGCGGCCGACATCATCATGCTGGAGAAGAGCCTGATGGTGCTCGAAGAAGGCGTGCTGGAGGGGCGCAAAACCTTCTGCAACATGCTCAAGTACATCCGCATGACGGCCAGTTCCAACTTCGGCAACGTGTTCTCGGTGCTGATCGCCAGCGCGTTCCTGCCGTTCCTGCCCATGCTGCCGCTGCAGCTGCTGGTTCAAAACCTGCTGTACGACATTTCGCAGATCACGATTCCGTTCGACAACGTGGACGAAGAACTGATCAGACTGCCGCTGAAATGGAATCCCGCGGATATTGGCCGCTTCATGGTGTTCTTCGGCCCGACCAGCTCCATCTTTGACGTCATCACGTTCTGCCTGATGTGGTATGTGTTCAAGGCCAACACGCTGCAGGATCAGTCACTGTTCCAGTCCGGCTGGTTCGTCGTGGGGCTGCTCACGCAGACGCTGATCGTGCACATGATCCGCACGCCCAAGCTGCCCTTCATTCAGAGCCGCGCCGCCTGGCCGCTCACGGGCATGACGCTGTTCATCATGGCCCTGGGGGTGTTCCTGCCCATGGGCCCGCTGGCCGGAGCCTTCAAGCTGGTTCCGCTGCCGCTGCTGTACTTTCCGTTCATGATCGCCATCGTGCTGGCCTACATGATGCTGACGCAGTGGATGAAGGCGTTTTACATGCGCCGCTTTGGCTGGCAATAGTCACGGCTTTTGCCGGGGCACCCGCCCCATCAGGTAAAACTCGGGGTTGGGCATCATGCTGGAGAAGCTGGCGATGCGGTTCGACAGGCCGAAGAACGCCGTGATGGCAGCGATGTCCCAGATATCCTCGTCACTGAAGCCGTGCTCGTGCAACGCGGCGAAGTCGGCCTCCTCGACCTCGTCTGATTTCTGGCAGACCTTCATCGCGAAGTCGAGCATCGCGCGCTGGCGCGGCGTGATGTCGGCTTTGCGGTAATTCACCGCGACCTGGTCGGCCACCAGCGGCTTTTTCTCGTAGATGCGCAGCAGCGCGCCGTGCGCCACCACGCAATACAGGCAGCCGTTCGCGGCGCTGGTGGCGGTCACAATCATTTCGCGGTCACCCTTGGTCAACGAACCGTTCGGGTTGCCGCTTTCTTCCTTCAGCATCAGCGCGTCGTGGTAGGCGAAAAAGGCGCGCCACTCGGCCGGTCGGCGCGCCAGTGCGAGGAACACGTTGGGCACGAAACCCGCCTTTTCCTGCACTTCCAGCACCTTGGCGCGGATGTCTTCGGGCAGGTCGGCGAGCGTCGGGGCCGGGTAGCGTGGGGTCATGGGGTTCTCCTTTCAGGATCGATATGGACAGGGTCTCTGTGGAGATTACACCTACGGCCCAAGTGCCTTCGCCAGGCGGTGCATCAGCTGCATGTAGTATTGTCAGGGTGAACATTTACAGGAGATTCGTGTGAACAAGATTTATCCCTCCGCCGCGCAGGCTCTGCAGGGCGTCGTCAAGGACGGCCAGATGCTGGCGGTCGGCGGTTTTGGCCTGTGCGGCATCCCCGAGGCGCTGATCCAGGCGCTGCACGACAGTGGCGTGAAAAACCTGACCTGTATCTCGAACAACGCGGGGGTCGACGGCTTCGGCCTGGGCAAGCTGCTGGAGACGCATCAGATCAAGAAGATGATTTCCAGCTATGTGGGCGAGAACAAGGAATTCGAGCGCCAGTTTCTTGCGAAGGAACTCGAACTCGAATTCACGCCGCAGGGCACGCTGGCCGAGAAGCTGCGCGCCGGCGGCGCGGGCATTCCGGCCTTCTTCACCAAGACCGGCGTCGGCACCGTGGTGGCCGAGGGCAAGGAAACGCGCGAGTTCGACGGCCACACCTATCTGATGGAGCGCTCGCTGGTGCCCGATGTGGCGCTGGTGAAGGCACAGATTGCCGATACCAGCGGCAACCTGCGCTTCAACCTGACCGCGCGCAACTTCAACCCGGCCTGCGCGATGGCGGGCAAGGTCTGTATCGTCGAGGTCGAAAAAATAGTCGAACTGGGCGAACTCGCGCCCGACGACGTGCACCTGCCGGGCATCTACGTGCATCGCATCGTGCTGAACGCCCATCCCGAAAAGCGCATCGAGAAGCGCACCCTGAGTGAAAAGAAAGGAGCCTGACATGCCTTGGACCCAAGACCAGATGGCCGCGCGCGCGGCGCAGGAGTTGCAAGACGGTTTTTATGTCAACCTGGGTATCGGCATCCCCACGCTGGTGGCCAACCATACCGGTGACAAGGAGGTGTGGCTGCAGTCCGAGAACGGTTTGCTCGGCATTGGCCCGTTTCCGACCGAGGACGAAATCAACGCCGATCTGATCAACGCCGGCAAGCAGACCGTCACCACCATTCCCGGCTCGTCGATCTTCGGCAGCCACGACAGCTTCGCGATGATCCGCGGCGGCAAGATCAACCTGGCCATCCTGGGCGCGATGCAGGTCAGCGAGAAGGGCGATCTTGCCAACTGGATGATCCCCGGCAAAATGATCAAGGGCATGGGCGGCGCCATGGACCTGGTGGGTGGCGTGCCGCGCGTGATCGTGCTGATGGAGCATGTGGCGAAGAAGAAGGACGGCACCGAGGACCTCAAAATCCTGCCCCAGTGCACGCTGCCGCTGACCGGCGTGGGCGTCATCAACCGCATCATCACCGACCTGGCCGTGATCGACGTCACGCCGCAAGGCCTGAAGGTGGTCGAGATGGCGCCCGGCGTGACAATGGAATCGCTGCAAGCAAAGACTGGCGCGCGATTGATCCAGTAAGAGGCGGGCACCGGCGCGGCAACGCGCGAACGGCGCAAGGCAGGGCAGCGAAAGCGGGCCCTGTTTTTTTATGCGCGTGCAATGCATGACGCTCTTGCGGGGGCATTCAATAAACTGTATAAATAAACAGTTATCTCCTGAATCCCTTTTCTGTCATGGCTGCTTCGCTTTCCCTTCTTTCCCCGGCGGCCGAGCCCGCCAGTCTGTCGCAGGTCTGGCGGGCGGCCGAGTTGGGGCAGGTCGATGGTGGGGTCGTGCCCACGGGCCATGGCGCGCTGGACGCGCAGTTGCCCGGCGGTGGCTGGCCGCTGGGCGCCATGATCGAGGTGTTGCAGCAGCAGGCCGGTGCGCATGAGTGGGCCTTGCTGCTGCCGGCGCTGGCGCGGCGCGCCGGCGCGCACAGCGGCCCGGTGGTGCTGGTGGGGGCACCTTATGTGCCGTTCGGTCCGGCGCTGGCGGCGCACGGGCTGCCGTCCGAGCGTCTGCTGTGGATCGATGTCGCCGCGCCGGCCGCACGGCTGTGGGCCTGCGAGCAGGCTTTGCGCTGCGCCGACGCGGCCGCCGTCCTGGCCTGGCTGCCGCAGGCGCGTGCCAGCGCCTTGCGGCGCCTGCACATGGCCGCGCAGGACGGCGGCAAGCTGTTTTTTGTATGTCGTTCCGTTGCGGCGCAGCACGAGTCTTCCGCCGCCTCGCTGCGTTTGCGGCTCGGCGGCCTGGAGACAATGACGGTGGACATCTTCAAGCGCCGTGGCCCGCCACTGCCGGCGCCGCTGCTGTTGCCTGCGCGCGCGCCGCGGCTGGCGGCCTTGCTCGCAGCCAGCCGTGCAAGACGTTCACCGCCACCCATGGCCACGGTGCTTTCATTCAGGTCGGGCCATGCACTGGATCGCGTTGCTGCCGCGGCCTGAGGGCCAGCCGCCGGACGCCACCGCGCTGGGCTGGTGGGCGCTGCAGTTCACGCCGCGCGTGGTGCTGGTGGACGAGGCCGTGCTGCTGGAGGTCTCGGGCAGCGAGCGCCTGTGGGGCGGCCGGGATCGCTTGCTGGCCCGATTTTGCAAGGAAAATGAGGCTCCAGCCCTTGCCATTTATGAGCAAGGCGCTACATCTTTGATAGCTATTGCCTTGTTGCGGCTGGCGGCACAGGGGCAGGGCGTGCCGCGCCATGTGCCCGATGACCTGCCCCTGGCCACGCTGGGCGCGGCGCGGCCTCACCTGCACACGCTAACGCGGCTCGGTTGCCAGCGCTGGGGCCAGTTGCGGGCGCTGCCGCGCGGCGGAGTGGCGCGGCGCTTCGGCGCTCCTTTGCTCCAAGCGCTTGATGCCGCGTATGGCAGCCAGCCCGAGAGCCATGACTGGCTGACCTTGCCCGAGGTCTTTGATCTCAAGTGCGAGCTGCCCGCGCTGGTGGACGCATCGCCGGCGCTGATGTTCGGTGCGCAGCGCCTGCTGGGCCGGCTGCGCGCCTGGCTGCAGGCGCGGCACCGCGGCGCGCTGGCGCTGGAGCTGGTCTGGTCGTTTGACGCGCGGCGCGTCAACGGCGTCGCCGTGCCAGCCGAGGAGCAACTCGTGATTCGCACGGCCGAGCCCACGCAGGACATGACGCACTTGGGCCGTCTCATGGCCGAGCACCTGGCGCGCCTCACCTTGCCGGCGCCGGTGCACAGCCTGCGGCTGCGCTCGCTGGAGACTGCCAGCCTGGTCACGGCCAGCGCCAGTCTGCTGCCCGCCGAGCGCACGCCAGGGGATAGCCTGCAGCAGCTGGTGGAGCGCCTGAGTGCGCGGCTGGGTGCGCAACAGGTGGTTTGCCTCCAGCCGCTGGCCGATCACCGGCCCGAGCAGATGCAAAACCGGGTCGCGGCGCAGGATGCTCTTAAAAAAATAGCTAATCGTGTAGATCCGACAAGGGCTTCAGGCATAAATGACCTGCAAGACGGGGCGCTGTACCCGACCTGGCTGCTGCGCGAGCCGCTGCGCCTGGCGGTGCAGGGCGAGCGCCCGCAACATCAGGGGCCGCTGCTTTTGCTGGCCGGACCGCAGCGGCTGGAGGCCGGCTGGTGGGGGTTTGACGCCGCAAGCAGCGCGGCCGTGCGCGACTACTTCATCGCGCAGAGCGAACAGGCCAGCCTGCTGTGGATTTACCGCGAGCGGCTGGCACCTGCATCCGCCCGGGCCGAAGTGCGCTGGTTCCTGCACGGCATTTACGCCTGAAGGCTGCGTCATGGATGCTTGCTTGCCCGCTTCCTTACCCGACTATGCCGAGCTGCATTGCCTGTCGAATTTCAGCTTCCAGCGCGGCGCCTCGCATGCCCAGGAGCTGGTGGCGCGCGCCCATGAACTCGGCTATGCGGCATTGGCGATCACCGATGAGTGCTCGGTGGCGGGTGCGGTGCGGGCCCATGTCGAGGCGAAAAAGTGCGGGCTCAAACTGCTGCTGGGCAGCGAGTTTCTGCTCGATGGCTTTCGGCTGATCGCGCTGGCACGCAACCTCCAGGGCTGGGGCCATCTGTGCGAGTTCATCACCGCGGCGCGCCGCCATCCGCTGCAGGAAGTGCCCAAGGGCGAGTACCGCGTGAGCCGCGCCGGCAGCGATTTCGCTCTCTTGCGGGACTGCGAAATCATCCTGGCGCCGCTGCGCGAGCCACCAAAAGCTATTGATTTTGAAGCACTCTGCGAGCTTGTGATATGGGCTCAGGGGGTTTTTGGCTCCGAAGTCTGGCTGGCGGCCGAACTGCTGCTGGGCCCAGACGACGGCCTGTGGCTGGACACGCTGCAACGCGTGAGCGCCGCCACCGGCGTGCCCCTGGTGGCCGCCGGCGACGTGCACATGCACGTGCGCTCGCGCAAGCCGCTGCAGGATGTGATCACGGCGGTACGGCTGGGAAAGCCGGTGGCCGAATGCGGCTTTGCCTTGCAGCCCAACGCCGAACGCCATCTGCGCCAGCGCGTGCGCCTCGGCGGCCTCTATCCACCGCAATTGCTGGCCAACACCCTGGTGGTGGCCGGGCGCTGCAGCTTCAGCCTCGACGAGATCAAATACAACTACCCGCTGGAGACCGTGCCCGCGGGCTTGAGCCCCGCACAGGCGCTGGCGCAGCTGACCTTCGAGGGCGCGGCCCGGCGTTACCCGCAGGGCGTGCCAAGCAGCGTGCAGCAGCAGCTCGCGCGCGAACTGGCCCTGATCGCCGATTGCCAGTACGAGATGTTTTTTCTGACGGTGCACGACATCGTGCGTTTCGCGCGCAGTGTCAATATCCTGTGCCAGGGCCGCGGCTCGGCCGCCAATTCGGCGGTCTGCTACTGCCTGGGCATCACGGCGGTGGACCCGACGCGCTCGCATCTGCTGTTCGAGCGCTTCATCTCCAGAGAGCGCAAGGAGCCGCCCGACATCGACGTGGATTTCGAGCACGAGCGGCGCGAGGAGGTCATCCAGTACATCTACCAAAAATACGGCCGCGAGCGTGCCGCGATTGCGGCGGTCGTCACCACCTACCGCACGCGCAGCGCGATCCGCGATGTGGGCAAGGCGCTGGGCCTGCCGCCTGCGCTGGTCGACGCCTTCGCCAAAGAGCACTACTGGTTCGACGACCATTTGGCCGTGCAGCGCCTGCGCGAACTGGCGCAGCAGACTGGGCAGGAAATCGGCGCGCGGCCTGCGCAGCTGTGGCTGGAACTGACCGCGCAGCTCAGGGGCTTCCCGCGCCACTTGAGCCAGCACGTGGGCGGCTTCGTGCTCACGCAGGACAAACTGACAAGGCTGGTGCCGGTGGAGAACGCCGCGATGCCGGAGCGCTCCATCATCCAGTGGGACAAGGACGACCTCGAGGACATGGGGCTCATGAAGGTCGACGTGCTGGCGCTCGGCATGCTGACCGCGCTGCGGCGCTGTCTGGACTTCGTGAGCCAGCGGCGCGGCCAGCCGTTCTCGATGCAGGACATTGAGCCCGAGGATGCCGCCACCTACGACATGATCTGCGCCGCCGACACCGTGGGCGTGTTCCAGATCGAGAGCCGTGCGCAAATGTCGATGCTGCCGCGCCTGAGGCCCCGCGTGTTCTACGACCTGGTGGTCGAGGTGGCCATCGTGCGCCCCGGGCCGATTCAGGGCGGCATGGTGCACCCCTACCTCAAGGCCAGGGAGCGCATCCGCCAGGACCTGGATATCCATTACGAAAAGCCGGCTCTCGAGGAGGCCCTGGCGCGCACGCTGGGCGTGCCCATCTTCCAGGAGCAGGTCATGCAGATCGCGATGATCGCCGCCGGCTTCACGCCCGGCGAAGCGGATCGCCTGCGCCGCTCCATGGCGGCCTGGAAGCGCCATGGCGGTGTGCACAAGTTCGAAGGCCGGCTGATCAACGGCATGCTGGCCAGGGGCTACCGGCGCGAGTTTGCCGAAGCCATCTTCAAGCAGATCCTGGGCTTCGGCGAATACGGCTTTCCCGAAAGCCACGCCTACAGCTTTGCGCTGCTGGCCTATGACAGCAGCTGGCTCAAGCGCCACGAACCGGCCTGCTTCCTCGCCGCGCTGCTCAATTCACAGCCCATGGGTTTTTATCCGCCTTCGCAGCTGATTCAGGATGCCCGGCGCCACGGGGTCGTCGTGCGTCCGCCGGATGTGACGTGCAGCGATTGGGATTGCACGCTGGAAGACCCCCGTGAAAAGCCTGCGGTGCGGCTGGGTTTGCGTCTGGTCGGCAGCCTGAGCCAGGCGGGGGCAGGGCGGCTGGTGCAGGCGCGCGCGCAGGCGCCATTCGCGAGCACCGAAGACCTGGCCCTGCGCGCTCAGCTCGGCCGGTCAGACCTCGATGCGCTGGCCGCGGCCGATGCGCTGATGTCGCTGTCAGGGCATCGGCGCCAGCAGGTCTGGGACGCTGCCGCGCAACAGCGTGCGCCGGCGCTGCTG
>SCRU01000093.1 GCA_004323695.1 Burkholderiaceae bacterium | reverse complement strand
CGGCTGCAGGGCTGGGGTTACCGGGTCGAGCGCGGCCTGGGCGGCACCGGCCTGGTCGGCCAGTTGCGACGCGGCACGGGCAAGCGCGCGCTGGGCCTGCGCGCCGACATGGACGCACTGCCGATCAAGGAGGCCACCGGTCTCAAGTACGCGAGCCGCAATGCGGGCGTGATGCACGCCTGCGGCCACGACGGCCATACCGCGATGCTGCTCGGGGCCGCGAAGGTGCTGGCCGAGCGCGGCAACTTCTCGGGCACCTTGAACCTGATCTTCCAGCCGGCCGAGGAGTACGGCACGCGCGAGAGCGGCGCCGTGAAGATGATGGACGATGGCCTGTTCGACAAATACCCCTGCGACGCCATCTTCGGCATGCACAACATGCCGGGCTGGCCGCAGGGCGCGCTGGTGTTCCGCGAGGGACCGATGATGGCCTCGTCCGACAAGGTCCACATCACCCTGCACGGGCGCGGCGGCCACGCCGCCATGCCGCATCGGGCGGCCGACCCGCTGGTGGCGGCGGCCAGCCTGGTGATGGCGCTGCAGACCGTGGTGTCGCGCAATATCGATCCGCAGCAGACCGCGGTCGTCACGGTGGGCATGTTCCAGTCTGGCATTGCCAACAACGTGATTCCGCAAATGGCGTCGCTGGCGCTCAGCGTGCGCGCGCTGGACCAGAGCGTGCGCGACCTGCTCCAGCAACGCATCACCGAGATCGCCCACGCCCAGGCCCAGAGCTTCGGCGTGACGGCCGAGGTGGACTACCAGCGGGGCTATGCGGTGCTGGTGAACAGCCACGCGGAAACCGAGTTCGCGCGCCGCGTTGGCATCGAGCTGCTCGGCGCGGACAAGGTCACCCTGCAGGGACCGGCGCTGACCGGCAGCGAGGACTTTGCCTTCATGCTGGAAAAGCGCCCCGGCTGCTATCTGTTGATCGGCAATGGCGACGGCGACAGCGCGGGCGCCTGCATGGTGCACAACCCGGGCTTCAACTTCAACGACGACAACGTGGTGGTCGGCGCTGCTTATTGGACGCGCCTTGCCGAGCGCTACCTTAGCGATGCGCCGCTGCAAGGCTGACGCGGCATCGCCGCGAGTCAGGTTCTAAAGAAAAAGCGCTTGTAGCCCTTGCAGGGACTGAATAAATAGCTCTATAAATAAGAGCATCAACGCTTCGGCTTGAGGTCGATCGTCAGCATGGGCGGAACGGTGCCGTCATCGTTGCGCGGCAGCTTGCCGGTTCGCTCCAGTCCGCGCAGCGCCGCATCGTCCCATCCCGGCAGGCCGCTGGACTTGACCAGTTGCGGCGTGCCGACGATGGTGCCGTCCGGCGCGAGTTGCACGTTGAAGGTGGCTGCCGGATTGCCGTTCACGAGGTCTGCATTCGCGAACACGATATTGGGCCGCACTGCCGCGGCAATCCGGGCGCCCCAGTCGCCCGACGGGCCCGACGAGCGCTGCTTGTTACCCGTGGCGTCGGCGCCGGCCGTTGCATTCGCCATGGCCAGCATGTTCTTCACGGTTTGCTGGTGCAACTTCTCGGCCTGTGCCTTGGCGAGTGCCTTGGCCTTGGCCGCCGCCTGTGCCTTCGCTTGCGCTTGTGCTTTGGCCTCTGCCTCGGCCTTTGCTTGCGCCTGAGCCTTCTCTTGCGCTTGCGCTTTGGCGGCCGCCTCGGCCTTCGCCCTGGCTTGCGCGGCCCTCTGCTCGGCCTGCTGCTGCGCCAGCTGCTGTGCGCGCTTTTCCGCGTCCAGCTTTTTCTGCAGTTCGAGCTTTTGCTGTTCCAGCAGCTGCAGTTGCTCGCGTTTCTCCTTCTCCAGTTCCTTCTTCTGCTGTGCCAGCGCGATATCGGCATCGTGCAGCGAAGGCGCGGGGGGCGGCGCCGGGGTCGGTGCAGGGGCGGGCGCTGGACGCGGCACGGGCTTGGGCGGCGTGGGGCGGGGTGTCGGCGGAGGTGGCTGCTCCGCCCGCGGCGCGGCCTGCTGCGGCACCGACGACCACAGTTCGGCGTTGACCGCGACGTCCTCGGCGTTGCGCTTCCAGTGCACGCCCCAGGTCAGCGCCAGCAGCAGCAGCAGATGCACCAGGATCGCCAGCGCGATTGCGCGTGGCGACGCACGCGGCGCTGGTGGCGCAAATTCGAGGCGTTCGGCTGCGGCGGCGTTCATGGCATCAAGGGGGATTCAACGCGGCGCCAGTTGTACCGAGAGGCCAACCCGCTTGACGCCGGCGCTCTGCAGCCGGCTCATCACGTGCACCACGGTTTCGTACTTGACGTTGCGGTCGGCGCTGATCACCACCGGGGTCTCGGTGCCGGCGGACAAGCCGCCTTGCGCCTGCTGCACTGCAGTCACGACCTCGTTGATCGTGACCGGCACCGAAGACCCATTCGGGGACTTGAGGTCCAGCGACTCGTCCTTGCCGATCACGATCTGTATCACCTGATCGGGCCGCTTGGCCGCCTTGCCGACGGTGGGCAGGTTGATCATGCTGGGCGCGATCAGCGGCGCCGTGACCATGAAGATGATGAGCAGCACCAGCATCACGTCGATGAACGGCACCATGTTGATCTCGCTGATGGTGCGGCGGCCGCCGCGACCCCTGGAAATGACTGCAGGCATGGCGAATGCCCTCCTAGTGGCCCGAGGCCGATTGGGCGCCCAGGTTGCGCTGCAGAATGTTGGTGAACTCCTCGATGAAAGTCTCCAGCTTGATCGCGACCCGGTCGATGTCGTGTGCGAACCGGTTGTAGGCCACCACCGCGGGGATGGCGGCGAACAGGCCGATGGCGGTAGCCACCAGCGCCTCGGCAATGCCCGGCGCCACGGTGGCCAGCGTGACTTGTTGCAGGCCCGCCAGGCCGATGAAGGCGTGCATGATGCCCCAGACCGTGCCGAACAGGCCCAGGTAAGGCGAGACCGACCCCGCGGAGGCGAGGAAGGCCAGATTGATTTCCACCGCGTCGAGTTCACGCTGAAAGCTCGCGCGCATGGCGCGGCGCGCGCCGTCCATCAGGGCACCGGAATCCGTGATGCGGCGCTCGCGCAGTTTCTGGAATTCGCGCATTCCGCTGGCGAAGATGCGCTCCATCGGACCCGCGTGCTTGGCGTTCTGCGCGGCGGACGCGAACAGCTCGTTCAGGCTCGTGCCGGACCAGAAGTCGCGCTCAAACTCGTCGTTCAGCACGTTCACCCGCTTGAGCGCGAACACCTTGCGAAAGATGGCGGCCCAGCTCGCCACCGATACGCACAGCAGCAGCAGCATGACGAGCTGCACCACCCAGCTCGCGTTGATGACCATGTTGACGATCGACAGATCTTGATTCATTGAAGGGCTTCCAGGATGTTTTTCGGAATTTTGGCAGGCTTGAGGGTGGCACCATCGACCCACCCGATTCGGATGCTGCCGTCGCACAGAAGTTCCGCCGGCAGGGTCGATATTTGCTCTGATTTCAGGAGCGTCTGTTGCAGGATGGTCATGGACGCCTGGCCCACTTCCTTTAATTGCGCGGTCACCACGAGCAGGTCGTCCAGGCGCGCGGCGCGGTGGTATTTGACATGGCTGTCCGCCACCACGAACATGCCGCCGCTGGCATCCCGCAGCGCGCGCTGCGAAAGGCCCAGCGAGCGCAGCCACTCGGTGCGGGCGCGCTCGAAAAACTTGAGGTAGTTCGCGTAGAAGACGATGCCGCCAGCGTCGGTATCCTCCCAGTACACGCGGACCGGCCAGTGGAAAGCAGGTTGCATCGCAACGGAGCGGCTCATCCGGCAACCTCCGCGCGACGCGCTGCGGTGTTTGCCTTGGGAACGGCCCGGCGGCTCATGCCAGCAAGGCCCGCAGCCGGGTTGCCGCTTCTTGCAGATGCTGCATCGAGCTGGCGGTGGAAAAGCGCACGAAGTTGTGCGTCTCGCCAGCGCTGCCGAAATCGCGCCCGGGCGTGACGGCGACATGCGCCTGCCGCATGATTTCAAAAGTGAAGTCCCAGCTGTCCTTGATCCGCAGCCTGCGGCACACCTGCGAACAATCCGCCCAGGCGTAGAAGGCGCCGTCGGGCATCACGGGCACATGCAGCCCCATGGCGTTGAGGGCTGGAATGAAATAGTCGCGCCGCGCCTTGAACTCAAAGCGGCGCCGCTCGTACTCGGCGATGCTCGCCGCCTCGAAACAGGCCAGCGCCGCGTGCTGCGACACGGTGCTGGCGCAAATGAACAGGTTCTGCGCGAGCCGCTCGATTACCGGCACCAGCGCCTCGGGCACCACCAGCCAGCCGAGCCGCCAGCCCGTCATGTTGAAGTACTTGGAGAAGCTGTTGATGCTGATGACGTGGTCGTCCAGCGCCAGCGCGGTCTGGCCGAAGGTGTCATCGAAACTCAGGCCCAGGTAGATCTCGTCGATCAGCATGACGCCGCCGCGCGCCCTCACGACCTGGTGAATGCGGCGCAGCTCGGCGGGGTGGATCGAAGTGCCGGTCGGGTTCGATGGCGAGGCCAGCAGCACGCCGCGCGTGTGTTCGTTCCACGCCGCCTGCACCTTGTCGGCGCTGAGCTGGAAGCGCTCCGCGGCGGAAGTCGGCACCAGCACGGCGCGGCCTTCGGCGGCGCTCACGAAATGCCGGTTGCAGGGGTAGCTCGGGTCCGGCATCAGGATCTCGTCGCCCGCTTCGATCAGGGCCAGACAGGCCAGTTGCAGGGCCGCCGATGCGCCCGAGGTGACGATGATGCGGCGCGCCGGCACGGTCAGGTTGAAGCGTTGCAGGTACCAGTCACTGATGCGTTCGCGCAGGCTGTCCAGCCCGGTCGCCTGGGTGTACTGCGTGGTGCCGCTTCGGATGGCGCGGGCCGCTGCCTCCTGCACCAGCGGCGGCGCGGTGAAGTCCGGCTCGCCGATGTTCAGGAAGATCATGGGCCGCTCGGTGTGCGCGATATCCCGGCCCAGGGCCGCCGCCGCCTTGGCCACTTCCATCACGTAGAAGGGTTCGATGCGCTGGGCCCGGGTGGAGATTTTCATGGCGGCTTGCCCGGGGCGGTCCGGCGTGGCGCTCATGGCGCCATGCCTTTCGTGCGGTCGGCGGCCACCTCGGCCGCGCGCAGGGTGGGAGCCAGGCCATTGAGCACGCCGTTCACATACTTGTGGCCGTCGGTGCCGCCGAACTCCTTGGCCAGTTCGATGCATTCGTTCAGCACCACGCGCCAGGGCACGTCCAGACAGTGCTTGAACTCGTAGGCGCCGATCCACATCACGCCGTGCTCGATGGGGGATATCTCCTCCATCCGGCGGTCCAGCAGCGGCAGGATCAGCGCATCGAGCGCCGCCGACTCGTCGATGCAGCCATGCAGCAGCGCGTCGTAATGCGCCGCGTCCGCCTTGTGGAAGCCGGCCAGGTCACGCGTGAAGATGTCGATGGCGGCCGCATCGTTGCGGCCGACCTGATGCTGGTAGAGGGCCTGCAGCGCGAATTCGCGTGCGCGCGAGCGGTTCGACTTGGCGGCCGCCTTGCGCGCGCCGGTCCGGGTCAGGCCCGTGCGGGATTGGCGCGGCGGGCGTGCGCCGGGTTGGGCGGGCGCGTCAGGCGCCGCGGGTTTGTGCAGCGTCATGCGAGTTCGTCCAGCAGGGTGGCCATCTCCACGGCCACACGGGCCGCGTCCCGGCCCTTGTCGGTTTGCCGGACCACGGCCTGTTCCAGGTTTTCCGTGGTGAGGATGGCATTCGCGACGGGCAACTGGTAATCCAGCGCGACACGGCTCACGCCGGCGCCCGACTCGTTGGCGACCAGCTCGAAGTGATAGGTTTCCCCGCGAATAATGCAGCCCAGGGCGATCAGTGCGTCGAACCGTTCCTGCTCGGCCAGCGCCTGCAGCGCCAGCGGTACCTCCAGCGCGCCGGGTACCGACACATGAACGATCTGGTCGGCGGGCACGCCCAGCGCGGAGAGTTCTGCCTTGCAGGCGCTTGCCAGGCCGTTCGTGACGCCTTCGTTGTAGCGCGCCTGCACGATGCCGATATGCAGCCTGCTGCCGTCCAGTGGCCTTGGGGCCGTTCCTTGTTCTGCGCCAAACATGAGCTATTCCTTCGGTGTGTAGCCGGTGATTTCGAGTCCGTAGCCCACCGCGATGCTGGGCATGCGGCGCGGCGTGCCGAGCAGATTCATTTTGCGGACACCGCATTCGCGCAGGATCTGCGCGCCGATGCCATAGGTGCGCAGGTCCATGCGGCCGCGCTCCGGACCGTGGCTGGCGCGTGCGGTTCCCTCGAACTGGGCCAGCAGCTGCGCGGCGCTCTCGCCGCAGTTCA
>SCRU01000010.1 GCA_004323695.1 Burkholderiaceae bacterium | reverse complement strand
TCGTTGATGCCGGACGCATTGCCGGCGGTCACGGTGCCGTCCTTCTTGAACGCCGGCTTCATCTTCGCCAGCGTCTCCATCGTGGTGGCGGGCTTCACATGTTCGTCGGTGTCGAACGTGACCTCGCCCTTGCGGGTCTGCTTCACGATCGGCACGATCTGCGATTTGAAGCGGCCCTCGGCAATCGCGGCCGCGGCGCGGCGGTGCGACTCGACCGCGAGCGCGTCCTGCTCCTCGCGCGTGATCTTCCACTTGACCGCCAGGTTCTCGGCGGTAATGCCCATGTGGCCGACGCCGAAGGGGTCGGTCAAGGTAGCAACCATCATGTCGACCAGCTTGGTATCGCCCATGCGCGCGCCGGTACGCATCGCGGTCGACAGATACCCGCCGCGGCTCATCACCTCGACACCGCCGCCGATGCCGTAGTCGCAGTCGCCGAGCAGGATGTTCTGCGCGGTCGTCACGATGCCCTGCAGGCCCGACGAGCAGAGGCGGTTCACCGCCATCGCGACCGAGTCCATCGGCAGCCCGGCCTGGATCGCCGCCACGCGCGCGACGTAGGGGAAGCGCCCCTCGGTCGGAATCGTGTTGCCGACCGTCACGTAGTTGATCAGCTTCGGATCGACACCAGAGCGCTTTACCGCCTCCTTCATCACGGTGCCGGCGAGTTCCGCCGGTTCGATGTCGGCCAGCGATCCACCGAAGCTTCCTACCGCCGAACGCGCTGCACCCAGCACCACCACGTCACGCTTGCTCATGCCTTACTCCTTGAGAACCACATCCAAAACGATAACTTCGCGCCCCGCAAGGCGCGAATCACCCGCAGCAGGACCTACTTGGGCTGCATCATCTTCTTGATTTCCTGCAGGCTCTGGCTGGCACGCGCGGTCAGGCCGGCCATTGCATCGGCCTGCGACTTGCGGGCCATCTCCGCCAGATCCTTCATGTCCCCCAGCGTCTTCTTCCATGCATTGCGCGCCATCTCGGCCTGCTTTTTCGGGTCGGGTAGCACGCCCTTGGTGGTGGCCGCCTCCTTCACCGCTGACTGGATGTCCTGCATGGCTTGGGTCAGCATTTCGGTCTGCTTGTGCGCCATGGCCTGCATGGCCTCGTAAGCAGCCTTGTTCGCCTTCACCAGCGCCTCGATATCCTTGCGCCGCGCCTCGACGATGGCCGACATGTCGACACCGGGCAACTTGAACTGCTCGATCATTTTGGTCACGTCGCCGAACGGGTTGGAATCCTTGGCCATATCAATCTCCTCATCGGATGGTTGGGGGGTGCAGGTCGGTGGCCGTGCGTGCCAATAGCGCCGGGCATGTCGGCACGACACAAACCTCCGCTTCAATTATGACCCTTCGGGCCGCGCCGCATCGCAAGCCATCGGCAATGGCCGCGACGGCACAGACCGATCCCGGCGATCCGGTGCGGTCACCGCGTCAGCGGCGATTAAGGGACCAGGCGCTTTTCGATCATGTGGCTGACGCAGTCCTGCACATGCCTGGTGAGTGTTTCCTGGGCACTCTTCCAGTCCCGCGCGAGCGCGCAGTCCAGCAGGCGCTTGTGCTCACCGGCAGCAACGTCACCGCGATTCACCGCCGCAACCATCACGTAGCGCAAATACCGGTCGTAAATCACGGCATGCATCTCCAGCAGCACGCGCGAGCCGCAGGCAGAGATCAGGGTCCGGTGGAATTCCCGGTCGTACCGCCTCCAGGCTCTGACCCGCGACGGCTCATCGGCGTTCAACCCAAGCTCCGTCGCTGCCAGCCTGTGATGGGCCGCAACGACGTTACCCTCCCACTCCATGTCCCCGGCCTCGAATGACTCGTGCAGGGCATGCGTCTCGAGGAGGCAGCGCACCGCCGCGACCTCGCGCAGGTTGCCCGCCGAGATCGGCGTGACCTGAAAGCCGCGCGAGCCCTCCGCGACGATCAGTCCCTCCGAGGACAGCCGATTCAGGTTCTCGCGCAGCGTGCCGACGCTGGTGTCGTAGGCCTCGCGCATGCGATCGAGCGTCAGGCGCTCGCCGGGCACAAGCTGCCCGCAGACGATGTCAGCACGGATACGCTGGTAGGTCTTCTCGCCAACCGTTGCAGTTCGCGGGGACTCGTCCGTCATGGTCTGTTCCATTTCATGGTGCGCCGCGCCATTTACAACCGGCGCCGCCCAGCCATGATACGTCAGCATCCATCGAACAATCAATCGTTGGCCCTAATTGCAATCCTCGGATAAATTGGTTATTGTCCGACGAATTCATCCACCAACATGGGTGGCGCGCCCAGTCAAACTCAGGAGAACATCGATGACTTCGCCAATCTCACGCCGTACCGTATTGCGCACCGGCGCTTCGGCGCTCACCCTGGCCGGCGCGCCCGCCTTGTGGGCGCAACCCACGATGAAGATGCGCCTGAGCACCGCCTTTACCGAGCAGGATATGCGCGCCGCAGCCTACAAGGACTTTGCCGAGAGAATGAAGGGCGACTTCACGCTGGAGCCCTACTGGGGCAACACCCTGTTCAAACAGGGTACCGAGCTCGTCGCGCTGCAGCGGGGCAATCTGGAGATGTGCAACCTTGCGCCACAGGACATCGCCAATCAGTTGCCCGCCTGGTCATTGCTGACGTCGGCCTATCTGTTCCGCGATGTCGCTCACCTGCAAAAGACTTTCAAAAGCGACGTAGGCCGCGAGTTCGTGAAAATGGCGCGCGACCAGCTCGGTATCGAGGTGATCACCCCGGTCTACTTCGGCGCGCGCCAGGTCAATCTCAAGCCCGACCGCGTGATCCACACGCCAGCCGACCTCAAGGGCATCAAGCTGCGCATGCCGCCAGGCGAATTCTGGCAGTTCCTGGGTGAATCGATCGGCGTGAATCCGACCCCCGTGGCGTTCGCCGAGGTTTACACCGCGCTGCAGACGGGCGCGATCGACGGTCAGGACAATCCACTGCTGCTGAGCAAGCTGATGAAATTCGACGAAGTAACCACCCAGTTTGTCCTTACCAGCCACGTCATCGGCTTCGACGTGATGACGGTCTCGTCGAAGGCATGGAATGCGCTCAAGCCTGATCAACAGGCACGCTTTCGCGCCGCAGCCGACAAGGCAATTGGCGATTACACCGTCAAGTTCGAGGGCAAGGAGCGCGACATGGTCGGCGTATTGAAGGCCGAAGGCAAGAAGGTCTATACGCCAGACCTCAACGCCTTCCGGACCTTTGCCCAGAAGCGCTACCTCGACAAATACGGACGCGACTGGCCGAAGGGCGCGCTGGAACAGATCAACGCGCTGTAATCGCGCCCGGTATCCATGTCCCAACCGACGCCGGCACGCGGCAGCGGCCCGGTCATCGTGCGCTGGATGAGGCGGCGCGCCGACGACGTTGCGGTCGCATTGATGGCCGTCATGTTCGTGTCGTTCCTGTTGCAGATCGTGTTCCGGTACGTGCTGGACAGGCCGCTCGGCTGGACCGAGGAGATCACGGTGCTGTGCTGGGTGTGGGTCCTGCTGTGGGGTGAGTCGTTCATCGTGGCGGATGCCGACCAAGTTCGCTTCGACATACTCTACAACGCGGTTCCGCCTGCGGTCCGGCGCGTCTTCACGGTCGTCGCCAGCCTCGCATTCGTCGTGCTCATGGCACTGTCGCTGCCGGCCACCTGGCGGTATATCGCTTTCATGCGGCGGGAGCACTCGGCCTACCTGCAGATTCCCTTCAACTACCTCTACTCCATCTATCTGCTGTTCGCCGTCATGTGCATCGCGCGGCAGGCGCGCGTGGCGTGGCGGGCCTGGCGAGGCGCGGCGCCCGCCGGCACCGCCGATGTGACCGGAGACCGTTTCGAATGATGGGGCTGACCCCGTTTGAAGTGTGCGTCATCGCGCTCGTGGTGCTCGCGGCGTTCGGCCTGCCGATTTCGCTGTCGATGATCGGCGCGTCGATTCTCTACCTGTTCGATGCCGGACTGGATCCCGGCTCGGTCGCAGAGCAGATCCTCAACGGCCTGTACAACAGCTATGTGCTGCTGGCCGTCCCGCTGTTCATTCTCGCCGCCGACCTGATGAACACGGGCAGCCTGACCGACCGGCTGCTGAAGTTCTGCCTGATGCTCGTCGGGCGCTTTCGGGGTGGACTGGGGCACGTCAACGTGGTCTCCAACATCATCTTCGCCGGCATGTCGGGGTCGGCCATTGCAGATGCGGTCGGCATCGGTCGCATCATCATCGGCATGATGACCCGCGACGGCAAGTACCCGGTCGCCTACGCGGCCGCGATCACGGCGTCGGCCGCGATCATTGGACCGATCATTCCACCGTCGATCCCGATGGTGCTCTATGCCCTCATCTCGAACGCCTCCATCGGCTATCTGTTCCTGGGCGGTGTGATTCCCGGGCTGCTGCTGGGGCTGGTATTCATGGTTATGAATGCGCTGCTCTCCCGGCGCCGGAACTATCCAGTCGAGCCCCCGGTGAAGCTGCGCGAGGTACCGCGCGCGACGATCGAGGCCTTTCCCGCGCTGCTACTTCCAGTCGTTCTGCTGGTCGGCATCTATGGCGGGGTGATGACCCCCACCGAGGGCGCTGCGGCGGCCGCGGCCTATGCGCTGCTGGCCGCGGCATTCATCTATCGCGCGCTCACACCGCGCCAGCTTTACAACGTTCTGCTGTCCAGCGGCAAGGCGACCACCTCGGTGGGCATGTTGATCGCGGGCGCGCTGGCATTCAACTACGTCGTGACGGCCGAAAACATTCCGGTGACAGTGCAGCATTTCATTGCGGGCTTTCACCTGTCCAAATTCGGCTTCCTGCTGCTGGTCAACGCGGTCCTGCTGGTTCTGGGCTGCCTGCTCGAGGGCACCACGATCCTGCTCATCATCGTGCCGATCTTCATCCCGACCGTGAACGCGTTGGGCATAGACACGGTGCACTTTGGCGTGGTCGTGGTCGTCAACATCATGATCGGCCTGCTGACGCCGCCGTTCGGACTGCTGTTGTTCGTCGTTGCCAACATGACGCGCCAGCCGCTGCTGGCCATCGTGCGCGAGTGCGTACCTTTCATTGTCGCGGCGATCGCAATGCTTGCACTGATCACGTTTGTGCCGGAGACCGTCCTGTGGCTGCCGCATCTGATGGGCTACAAGGGTTAGCACCACGTTTCCAGGAGGCCCCCATGAACAAACCCATCTACGTGCTCAATGGCCCGAACCTCAATCGGCTCGGAAAGCGCGAGCCCGAGATCTATGGCCACACAACACTGGCGCAGATCGAGGCCTTGTGCCGGCGTACCGCGGGGCCCCGGTCGATCGAGTTCCGCCAGACAAACAGCGAGACCCAGATGATCGACTGGATCCACGATGCCACTGACAATGCCAGTGGCATCGTGATCAACCCGGCCGCCTATTCGTTCACCTCGATCGCGATCCTGGATGCGCTCAAGATGTTCCCCGGTCCGATCATCGAACTGCATATCTCCAACATCCATCGCCGCGAAGAGATCTATCACCGCTCGCTGGTGTCGCGCACCGCCACGGCCGTGATCGCAGGCCTCGGCGCGAGAGGCTATGCGGCTGCCGTCCAGGCGGTCATTGAGTTGGTCGAGGGCGATACCGACGTGCCACCGGCGCCGTAGCGGCTTCAGTCCCCCCGGCCTGCCCGGCGTCCAGGCCACTCCGTGATTCCGTCCGGGGCGCCAGCGGGCGCACGATAATCCAGCCAGGCGCTGGATGCGCGCCCGGTCCATGCGTGAACGGGCCACTCCTTGTCAATTCAAACGTTGAAAAGCCATGAAACTCGCCACCTGGAACATCAACTCGCTCACTGTGCGGCTGCCCCAGGTTCTCCAGTGGCTGGCCACCAATCCGGTGGACGTGCTGGCGCTGCAGGAACTGAAGATGACGGACGAGAAATTCCCCGCCGCGTCCTTTCTGGAGGCGGGCTATCAAGCCCAATGGTTTGGCCAGAAAACCTACAACGGCGTGGCGCTGCTGTCGCGCAGTCCCGCCACCGACGTGACCCGCAACATCCCCGGCTTTGCCGACGAGCAGTCGCGCGTGCTGTGCGGCACGGTAGACGGTGTGCGCGTGATCGGGGCCTATTTTCCGAACGGGCAGGCACCAGGCACCGAGAAGTTCGAATACAAGATGCACTGGCTGCGCGCACTGCGCGACTGGGTGCGCGAGGAACTGGCGACGCACCCTCAACTGGTGCTGATGGGCGACTACAACATCACCTTCGACGACGCCGACGTGTGGGACCCCGAAGGGATGCGCGACCAGATCCACTGCACGGAAGAAGAGCGCTATCAGCTTCGCGCACTGATTGCACTGGGTCTGGCCGACGCGCACCGGCTCTTTCCGCAGCCCGAGAAAAGCTACAGCTGGTGGGACTACCGTGACTTCGGCTTTCGGCGCAACCACGGCCTGCGCATCGACCACATCCTGGTGAGCGAGGCACTCAAGCCCGCTGTGCAAAGCTGCATCATCGACAAGACGCCGCGCAAGAACGAACGGCCCAGCGATCACGCGCCGGTGGTCATCGATTTGCAGTTACTATAGTTTAAATAGCTAACTACCATTATCAGTCATGGGCTAGAGGCCGATTTCATTCAAGACCCAGCTCCTGGATCTTGCGCGTGATGGTGTTGCGGCCTATGCCCAGCTTGTGCGCCGCCTCGATGCGCCGGCCCCGGGTCGCGGCCAGCGCGGTCAGGATCAGGCGGGACTCGAAGCGGCGCGTCAGCTCGTCCCACACGTCCAGGCGACCCGCCGCGAGCAAGGCCTGGGCCGCTGCGTCCAGCCCCTGCTCCCAGCTCTCGGCGGCAGGCAGCGCCAGATGCTCGCTCACGGGAGCCTCCAGGCCGCCAGTGGTCGACTCACCGGATGGCGTCCCGGCCGCGGCAGCCTGGGCGGCGGCGTGCGGTTCCAGGGGCAGCGCGGCATCGCCCGCGGGCGCCACCTGCATCAGCTCGGGGGGCAGATCCTTTGGTTCGATCAGTTGCGCGGGCGCCATGACGGTCAGCCAGTGGCAGATGTTCTCCAGCTGGCGCACATTGCCCGGGAAGTCAAACCGGCTGATCCGCACCAGCGCCGCGTCCGAAATGCGCTTGGGCTCGATGCCGAGTTGCCGCGCGCTTTGCTGCAGGAAATGACGCGTCAGCGTGGGGATGTCTTCGCGGCGCTCGCGCAGGGCCGGCAGGCGCAGCCGGATCACGTTCAGGCGATGGAACAGGTCTTCCCGGAACGTACCTTCCCTGACGCGCTGCTCCAGGTTCTGGTGCGTGGCCGCGATTACACGCACATTGGCCTTGACCGCGGCGTGGCCCCCGACCCGGTAAAAATTCCCGTCGGAGAGCACGCGCAGCAGGCGCGTTTGCAGGTCGAACGGCATGTCGCCGATTTCGTCGAGAAACAGCGTGCCGCCGTCGGCCTGCTCGAAGCGTCCGCGGCGCAGGGTCTGCGCCCCGGTGAAGGCGCCGCGCTCGTGGCCAAACAGCTCCGACTCGAGCAGATCCTTCGGGATGGCGGCGGTGTTGATCGCCACGAACGGCCCATTGTGGCCCGTGTCACCGCGCGGTGAATGCTTGTGCAGGGCACGCGCCACCAGCTCCTTGCCCGTGCCCGACTCGCCCGTGATCATGACCGTGACGTTGCTCTGCGACAGCCGCCCGATGGCGCGGAAAACATCCTGCATCGCCGGGGCCTGCCCGAGCATTTCGGGGGCCTCGCCCTGCTGCTGCTCGGCAACTTCCTCGCGCTGGCTTTCCTCGACCGCGCGGCGGATCAGCTCCACCGCGCGCGGCACATCGAACGGCTTGGGCAGATACTCGAACGCGCCACCCTGGAAAGCCGAAACCGCGCTGTCCAGGTCCGAAAACGCCGTCATGATGATGACCGGCAGGCCCGGATGCTTCGCCTTGACTCTTTCCAGCAGTTCCAGGCCGGACCCTCCCGGCATGCGGATATCGCTGACCACCACCTGCGGGCCCTGGTCGCCGTTCTCGTCCAGCGCCGCCAGCGCATCACGCGGGCTGGTGAAGCTGCGGGTCGGCAGATCTTCGCGCAGCAGCGCCTTCTCCAGCACGAAGCGGATCGACTGGTCATCATCAACTATCCAGATCGGCTTCATGGCTTGTCTGTCACCTCGGGTGAAACGTTCAGGGCAATGGAATCAGCATCTTGAAATCCGTGCGGCCCGCCGCGCTGTCGCACTCGATCAGGCCGTGGTGCTGTTGCACAAACGTTTGTGCCAGCGTCAAACCCAGCCCGGAACCACCTTGCCGGCCCGACACGAGCGGAAAGAAGATGCGGTCCTTGATCGAGTCCGGCACGCCGGGCCCGTTGTCGATGACATGCAATTCCAGTGCCAGCCGGTAGCGCTGTTTGCCAAAAGTCACCTGCCGTGCAATCCGGGTACGCAAAATGATCTGCGCATCACCCGTACGGATGCGCTCGGCCAGCGCCTGCGCGGCGTTGTGAACGATGTTGAGCAGGGCCTGGATCAGTTGCTCGCGGTCGCCGCGAAACTCGGGAATCGAAGTGTCGTAGTCCTGCACCACCTGCAGGCCCCTGGGGAATTCCGCCTGAACCAGCGCGCGCACGCGCTCACACACCTCGTGGATGTTCACGTCCCCTACCAGATGCGGCTTGCGGTGTGGCGCCAGCAGCCGGTCCACCAGGATCTGCAGCCGGTCGGCCTCGCGAATGATGACCTGTGTGTACTCGGTCAGCTCGCGCGAGTCGATTTCCAGTTCCAGCAGCTGGGCCGCTCCGCGGATACCGCCCAGCGGGTTCTTGATTTCATGGGCGAGATTGCGAATCAGCTCCTTGTTCGCGTGCGCCTGGTCGAGCAGGCGCTCCTCGCGGTCCTGCCTGGCCTGCTGCTCCTGCGGCAGCATCTCGATGATGATCTCGCCATGCTGCTCCGTCTGCGCCACGATCACATGCACGGGAATGGGGTCGTGCCCTGCGCGATGGAGCCACGCGTCGTAGCGCAGCGCCGCAAATGCATTGCTTTCGGCGCCGCCGAGCGCGTTGGCGAGGACCTGCGGCTCCGTGAAGAAACCGGGAAATGCCGACCCCTCGATGGTACGGCGCGAGGCGCCGAGGGTGTCCTCCAGCGCAGCATTCGCAAACAGGACCGTGCCGTCACTGCGTACCACGGCGACCAGCGTCGCGAGCAGGTCGAACGCCTGAAAGCGCGAGGCGGAAATGGGAACAGGCGTGCTCAAGCCGGCTATTGTGACGCAGCCGCTGCCGGCGGCGCCGGCAGCCGCGCTATTTCGCGCTGGATTCCCGCGATATCGCTCTGGTTGCGGTCAATGCTGGCCTTCAGATCGGCGATCCGGTCGAGGTATTTCTGGTGGTTGCGATGCTCCGGCCCCAGCATTTCGGGTTGGCCATTGTTGTATTCGGCCAGCAGGTCGGATTGCCGGGCTTGCGCCTTGCTCAGTTCCGACTCCAGGATCGCGCGCGCGTCAGCATCGCGGGCGCGCTGGTCGGCGGCCCCCACCCTCGGCTGCGAAGGCGTGCCGGCGCGCCTTTGCTCGCTCGGCCGGGTGCCGGGCACGATCGTAAGGTTGCCGCCGGTCATCGGCTTGCAGCCGCGGGCCCGCGCGTCGGCGACGTTGTTGGTGTAGTCGTTGCCGCAACGGTAGATTTGACTTTGCGCAAAGCTGGAGGTGGAAAGCAGCAACGCGCCGAACGCCAGCATCGGGGTCAATAGTGTTTTTTTCATAAGGTCTCCGAGCATCGCGGAATGCAGGAAGTTCATTGAAGTATCGTCCAATCCACTTCGAACGCAAATTCTGCCACGCGGATCGAGCCGGCCATGCGCCGCGCGCGAACGCCCAGACGCAAAAAAGGCGGCACAGGCCGCCCTTTTTGGATGGTTTGCGCCATTACAGCGAGTAATACATGTCGAACTCGATCGGGTGCGTCGCCATGCGCAGGCGCGTGACTTCACTCATCTTCAACTCGATATAGGCGTCCAGCATGCTGTCCGAGAACACCCCACCCTTGGTCAGGAAGCCGCGCTCGGCATCCAGGCAGTCCAGCGCCTGATCCAGGCTGTGGCAGACGGTGGGCACCTTGGCATCTTCCTCGGGCGGCAGATGGTACAGGTCCTTGGTGGCAGCCTCGCCGGGGTGAATCTTGTTCTCCACGCCATCCAGGCCCGCCATCAACAGCGCGGCAAAACCAAGGTAAGGATTCATTAACGGATCGGGGAAGCGTGCCTCGACGCGACGCGCCTTCGGGTTGGCCACGTACGGGATGCGGATCGAAGCCGAGCGGTTCTTCGCCGAATACGCGAGCTTCACCGGGGCTTCGAAGCCGGGCACGAGGCGCTTGTAGCTGTTGGTGCCGGGATTGGTAATCGCGTTCAGCGCACGCGCATGCTTGATGATGCCGCCGATGTAATACAGCGCAAAGTCCGACAGGCCCGCGTAGCCGTCGCCCGCAAACAGGTTCTTGCCGTCTTTCCAGACCGACTGGTGCACGTGCATGCCCGAGCCGTTGTCGCCCACGAGGGGCTTGGGCATGAAGGTCGCGGTCTTGCCATAGGAGTTGGCCACGTTCCAGACCACGTACTTGAGTATCTGGGTCCAGTCGGCGCGCTCGACCAGGGTGCTGAACTTGGTGCCGATTTCGTTCTGCCCCGCCCCGCCCACTTCGTGGTGAAACACTTCCACCGGAACGCCCAGCGATTCGAGAACCAGGGATATTTCAGCGCGCAGATCCTGTGTACTGTCGACCGGTGGCACCGGAAAATAGCCGCCCTTGACTGCGGGACGGTGGCCGCGGTTGCCGCTTTCGAGTTTCTTGCCGCTGTTCCAGGGCGCTTCGTATTCGTCGATCTTCACGAACGTGCCCGACATGTCGGTGTTCCAGCGCACATCGTCAAAGATGAAGAACTCGGGTTCCGGCCCGAAGAAGGCGGTGTCGCCGATGCCGGACGCCTTGAGATAGGCTTCGGCACGCTTGGCGATCGAGCGCGGATCGCGGTCGTAGGCCTTGCCGTCCCCGGGCTCGAGCACATCGCAGCTCATGAACAGCGTGGTCTCTTCATAGAACGGGTCGATGTTGGCGGTATTCGCATCCGGCATCAGCAGCATGTCGGAAGCCTCGATGCCCTTCCAGCCGCCAATGGACGAGCCGTCGAACGCATGGCCGGCACTGAATTTGTCTTCGTCAAAATGCGAAGCCGGCACGGTCACGTGCTGCTCCTTGCCACGCGTGTCGGTGAAACGGAAGTCGACAAACTTGACCTCGTTGTCCTTCACCATTTTCATCACGTCTGCGACGGTCTTTGCCATCAATTTCTCCTGGTTGGAAGTTGGTTAAAAAGTCAGGGGACAGAAAGCTTACGCAGCTTTCGTGCCAAAACCGGTTGCCATCACATGGGCAGAATTTCGTATTTTGCACTGCAGCGCGACGCAATCATCCGCATCCAGCGCCTTTTTGAGCCTGCCGGCCCCGGGCGCACCATCTTGAGTCATAAAGTATTGCACCATTTCGGTGCATTATATTTTCCGCACCAACTCGGGGCCGATGTTCGCGCTGAAGCCATGCAGCCCGACAAGCAGGGCCGGATAGGCCACCGAGACACTGTCGGGATCGCCCTTGACCCCCAGTTCTATGTGGCGGCCGTATTGAGGGTGATCCACGCTGGGCAGGCTGAACACCTTGACGCCGGGATGCGCGCGCTCGATTTGTTCCATCAAGGGCGTCAGCGCGGCCTCCATGGCGCCGAACACAATGACCGATCTTTCTTCGTAGGCCGCGCGCCGGAACCAGTGCGCGTAATGGTGATCCAGCACCCACTCGATCATCGGCCAGGCCATCACGGGGAAACCGGGCACGAAATGCACCGCGCCTGCACCGGAGCCGGCACAGCTGAAGCCCGGAATCTTGTTGTACGGATTGGGAATCAGCCGAGCGCCCTGCGGGAAAACGCCCATGTTGAGCCGGTGCACGTTGTCGGGGCGATCCGGCTCGTAGGTTGTGCCCTGCTCCCTGGCAATATCCTGCATGCGCTCGCGAATCAGTTGCTCCGCTTGCGGATGCAGCTCGAGCGCGATACCCAGCGCGCGCGCGGCGCACTGGCGCGTGTGGTCGTCGGGCGTGGCGCCAATGCCGCCACAACTGAACACGGCGTCGCCCGAGGCAAATGCGCGGCGCAGCGTGGCGGTAATGCGCTCCGGCGAATCCCCGAGGCACTCGGCATAGTCAAGCGACAACCCACGCTCGCCAAGCAGTTCGATGACCTTGGGCATGTGCTTGTCGGCACGCTTGCCCGAGAGAATTTCATCGCCGACGATGATGAGTCCGAACCGGGGCCGCTCTTCAGCGGGCGAGCGGGGGGGTGGCTGCAGTGGAATGGGGGTCGAGGTCATTGGACAAGGCTGGCGCCGCGGGAGCCACATCGGCAGCCGGCGCGACGGCGCTCGACTGCGCGCGCAGATCCTGCAACGCTGCAAGGCAATAGTGGGAAAACCACAGGGAAGAAAATGCAAATACCAGGGTATAGATCCAGATGGCCACCGGCACAAGAATGACGAAAGCGGCCGCAAACAGCGCGCCCGAGGCCCACACCACGCTGGGTACCGCACCCAGATAACCCGAGAGCACACCGATGCCGAGCAGCCAGCCGCGATGGCGGCGGAAGATCTCGCGCCGCTCGTCACGGCTGGCGTGATCGGCCAGCGCATCGAAGGCCATCACGCGGTAGGTCAGCCAACCCCAGATGAGCGGAGGAAGAATCAGGATCAGGGGTGGCACCAGCCACAGCGGAATCGAGATCAGCAGCGCGACCGCGGCCAGCGCGGCGGAGCCCAGCGCCCACAGGATACCGGTCAGCAGCGACCCGCCCCGCTTGCGTTCGAGTTGGGGAAAACGACGCTCGGCGACCAGCCCGGCCAGCGCGGGCGTCATGAGCATGGCCACGACGAGCAGCGACACAATCACGAGCAGCGGCGTGATCGTGAAGATGATGATCAGGGGCGCCGCCACCGTGGTGAGGTTGCCCACGCCGATGCCGTCCATCCATGACCACAGGTGGGTGAGCCAGACGGTCGAATCGAGCACGCCGCGGACCCAATCGAGCGCGGGCGTCCAGAAGAAATAGCCCAGCCCGAGCGCAAGCCCCACCATGATGACCAGCGGCAGAAACGACAATGCAATCACCCGCGGGCGCAGGCAATAGGCGACCGCACGCCAGAACGAATCGAGAAACAGCGTCATGGCGCAAGCATAACGCGACGGCCCGGTGCCGGCGGCAAGCACGCGGTTCCCGTACCATTGCCGAATGAGCTTGATCAGCATCCATGGCGTGCGGCTGGAAGTGCGCCGGATCGAGGCGGCAAGCGACGCGCCCCGACGCACGCCGATCGTCTTCCTGCACGAAGGTCTGGGTTCGGTGGCAATGTGGCGCGACTGGCCGCAGCAGGTGTGCGCAGCCACGGGGCGCGCCGGCATCGTGTATTCACGCCGCGGCTATGGCCAGTCCGATCCGGTTCCCGATGTGCGCGGCGTGCCCGGCGAGCGCGATGGCTTGCGGGTCGGACGGCTGCGCCCCGATTACATGCACCGGGAAGCCTGGGAGGTGCTGCCGGAACTGCTGCGCGCGCTGCGGATCGGCCAGCCACTGTTGCTCGGCCATTCGGACGGTGCCAGCATCGCGTTGCTGTATGCGAGCCGCTACCCGGTGGAGGGTTGCATCGTGCTGGCCCCGCATGTGATGGTGGAGGACATTTCCGTGCGCTCGATCGCACAGGCGCGCGAGGCTTTCGAGACCGACGATCTGCGCGAACGGCTGGCACGCTACCACGCGAACGTGGACTGCGCCTTCTGGCAGTGGAACGACATCTGGCTGGACCCGGCGTTTCGCCGCTTCGACATCCGCGGCGACTGCCAACGCATCAGCGCGCCGCTGCTCGCCATCCAGGGAATCGACGACGCCTACGGAACCCTGCAGCAAATCGAGCAGATCCATCCATTGGGCGGGCAGATCACGCTGCAAAAACTGGCGCAATGCGGACACTCCCCGCATCGCGACCAAACGGCGTTGACCACGCAACTGATCGTGGATTTCCTCGCACCCTTGGCATGAGTCGCTGTCAGCCCGCGATCCGCGCGAGATCATCGGCCACCAGCCAGCGCCAATGCCCCGGCGCCAGGTCAGCGGGCAAAGCCAGGCCGCCAATTTGCGAACGATGCAGCGCCTCCACCCGGTTGCCCACGGCCGCCACCATGCGCTTGACCTGGTGATATTTGCCCTCGGTCAGCGTCAGGCGCAGATGATGCGGCGCCACGGCCTGGCAGGCACTGGCACGCACCGGCTTGGGATCATCTTCCAGAATCACGCCGTCGAGCAGCCGGCCCACCTGGCCATCGTCCAGCGGATGCGTTGTCGTGACCTCATACACCTTGGGCACATGATGCCGCGGCGAGCTCATGCGGTGGATGAACTTGCCGTCGTCGGTCAGCAGCAGCAGGCCCGTGGTGTCCTGGTCCAGGCGCCCGACGGCCTGCACGCCCTGCACGGCCCCCTTCTGCGGCCGCAGCCGCAGCGGCGCGGGCAGCAGGGTGTAAATGCTCGGCCAGGCCGAGGGCTTTTGCGAGCACTCCGTGCCGGCTGGTTTGTGCAACATCAGATACGCCCGTTCGTGATACGCCCATGGCACGCCCTGAACCGTGAACTGCAATCCGTTCGCTTCTAATTCAATAGCAGGATCCGATTGCACCTGCTGGGCAATCGACACGAATCCCTTCTGAATGAGGCCGGCGCAGACGCGGCGGGTACCGAATCCCTGGGTAAAAAGAATGTCCTGCAATGGCATGCGGCGCATCGTTCGATTGTGCCGCGATAGCCACACCGCCGGCCCCAGGCGCATGAAGAAGGCGTTTCCGTGATTTTTTACCGGGCCCCGCTATGGACTTCGCTTGAAAACTTTAGTTACACTCAAAATGACTCATTAGGGTGTTGAATAGATGGACAACTTTGCAGGAGGGCTTTCAATCGGACTGGCATTGCTGGTCTGCCTGCTGCTGGGCGCCTTCTTTCATTCGTGGTGGGCTCGCCGGCGCGCCCATGAGCGGCGCCGCATACCCCGGCAGTGGCCCCTGAGTCCGCGGGTCCTGGCCAACAGCAAGGAACGTCAGGTCTGGCGCTGGCTGAGCCGGGCTTTTTTCAGTCATCACGTGATGATCAAGTTGCCGGTAACGCGGTTCACCATGCCGCGCGACAAGCGGCAGGGACAACACTGGTACGAGTTGCTCAAGGGGCTGTATTGCACCTTCACCATCTGCCGCGCGGACGGCCACGTCATCGGCTGTGTGGACGTTCCAGGGCGGTTTGGCCTATCCGAAAAAAACGAGCGGCTGAAACGGCAGTTGTTGCGCCAATGCGGCATCGCCTACGCCGTGGTGGAAGCGGACAGCTTGCCGGGCTTGAGCGAGATCCGCACCGAATTTCTCGGCGAGATGGCGGCCATGAGCATGGAACGGGAGCACAACGACGCTGCGGTATCCAAGGCACGGGGGCATTTGCGCGAAGCGCTGGCCCGACAGCGCCATACCCGCAACAGCGACCTCGCCCCGCTCACCCCGACGCCGGATACGGGAAGCAGCGCACTGCACAGCGACTTCACGTCGTTTCCGGAAAGCTTGCAGCCTGACTCATTCGTGAGCCCGCTGGACAGCCGAGAGGCCGAGTTATAGGTTCACGCGGGCGCCCTATTGGCCGATTCCGACATGGGGCGCCGGCTTGCCTTTCGGCAGTTTCTCACCGATCCTGTCGCCGGTACGCCGCAGCGCGCCGGCGGTATGGCGGGCCGCCTTGCCCACGGCCGAGCCCACTTTGCCGGCCGTTCTTTCGGTGCCACGCACTGCCTTGCGCGTCGTCCTTTTCGTGGCATGCACGACCTTCATGGTGGTTCTTTCCGTGGCGTGCACGGCTTTGTCGGTGGTTCGTTCAATCTTCTGCACAACCCCGCCGGAAGAGGAACTGCCTTCCTGGCTGGTGTCCGCCGGGCTTTGCGCATGGGCCGACAAGCCGCATGCGGCCGCGCCGACAACCAGAATGGCGCGCAACGCGCGAACAGGTCGGGGAAGCTTGATCATGGCTGGATTCCTTTTCTACAAGATACGGTGAACGCGGTATGGTTTCATGGGCCAGCCGCATCGCCATGCTCCATTCCTGAAACGAAAAAAAGGCCGCTAGGTGTATGTTCCTAGCGGCCTTTATACAGGGTAGTGGTGGAGCTGGGGGGATTTGAACCCCCGTCCGCAAGCCTTCTTCGCGCAGATCTACATGTTTAGCGGTCTGATTTGAGTCTCGCCACCTGCATCGCGCAGTCGCACGCTATACAGGCCGCCAGCATCCTATTGTCTCGCCCTGAACCAAGGTGCCCGGTCCAAGACCAGCCGATGTAAATAACCTTACAGCCTGGACGCCTTGCGGCCCCCTTGCCCAGCCCATCGGCCTGCTGTTGTAAGGCTCACTGGTTATTAAGCAGCGAGTGCGAAACGTTCGTCGTTTGCAGTTACTTTGTTGAGTCGATTTTTACGAGCGTTACTCAAGCTCGACATGCACCACAGCGATTCCGCACCCACGTCGAAACCAGTGCAGCCCCTCGTCCGCCATTTTAGGTCATTGCCGCCGATTGCAAGCCCTGCAGCAATGGCAACAGTTGCAGCGGGGACGCAATCGTTGCGTGGGCTCCCCAATGGGTCGTGTCCGCCTGCCGCCCCAGGTAACCGTAGTTGGCCGCCACGGTGCCCATGCCCGCCGCCAGCCCGGCCATCACGTCGCGCTCATCATCACCCACATAAATACATCTTTCCGCTCCCAGCCCCAGGCGCCGGGCTGCTTCGAGCAGCGGCTCCGGGTGCGGCTTGGAATGAGCCGTGGTGTCGCCGCTGATCACGGTGCCCACGGTGGCAAACAGTGGCATGGAATGGGTCAGCGGATCCGTGAAGCGGGCCGCCTTGTTGGTCACGACGCCCCACGCCAGCCGGCGTGCCAGCAGAGCTTGAATCAGCTCGGCCACGCCGTCAAAGACCACGGTGCGCTGTGTCATGCAGGCTTCATAGTTGGCAAAGAACTCCTCCCGCAATGCCGGAAAGTCGGGATGCTCCGGGGTCACGCCAAAGGCGACACCGAGCATGCCCCGGGCGCCGGCGCCTGCCATCGGCCGATATTGCGCCATCGCCAGCGATGCCAGGCCACGGTCGATTCGCATTTTGTCGGCGGCAGCGCCAAGGTCCGGCGCGCTGTCGATCAGCGTGCCGTCCAGATCAAACAACACGGCGTCTATGTCGGAAAACACGCGTCAAACCCCTGTCAACTTTTGTGTTGCAAACATGTAATTCACGCTGGTGTCGCTGCTCAGCCAGTAACGGCGGGTCAGCGGGTTGTATTCCATGCCGCGAATCGCTTTCAGATCCAGTCCGGCCGTTCGGCAGAAACGTGCCAATTCAGCGGGCCGAATCAGCTTGGCATATTCATGCGTGCCACGCGGCAGCAGGTTCAGCATGTATTCGGCACCGACGATCGCAAACAGGAACGATTTCGGATTGCGATTGATGGTGGAGAAGAAGACCCATCCCTGTGGTTTGACCAGCGCCGCGCAGGCAGCCACCACGGAGGCAGGGTCGGGGACATGTTCGAGCATTTCCATGCAGGTCACGATGTCAAAACTGCCCGGTTGCTCTTGCGCCAGCGCTTCCGCGCTGATTTCGCGGTATTGCACGTTGGGCGTGCGCGCCTCGAGCGCATGCAGTTCTGCAACCTTCAGCGCTTTTGCCGCCAGGTCGATCCCCAGCACCTGGGCGCCTTTGCGCGCCATCGCGTCGGCCAGGATGCCGCCACCGCAGCCCACATCGAGCACTCTTTTCCCATTCACGCGAGACAGGCGGTCGATCCAGTCCAGACGCAGGGGGTTGATCTGGTGCAGCGGACGGAACTCGCTTTCCAGATCCCACCAGTGATGCGCGAGTTCGGAAAATTTGGCCAGTTCGGCCGGATCGGCATTCTCGGGTTGATTCATGCATCCATTGTCATCGAACTCATGAAAAAGGCCCCGCAAGCCTGAGCTTGCGGGGCCTTTTTTAAGAATCCAGAAGGATTACTGGCCGGCGCGAGTACCAACCACTTCGATCTCCACGCGACGGTTCTTCGCGCGGCCCGCAGCAGTCTTGTTGCTGGCGATCGGCTGGGACTTGCCCTTGCCTTCGGTATAGACGCGGTTTTTCTCGATGCCCTTGGACACCAGATAAGCCTTGACGGCCTCAGCGCGGCGAACCGACAGCTTCTGGTTGTACGCAACACTGCCGATCGAGTCGGTATGACCCACCGCAATGATCACTTCGAGCTTGATATCCTGAATTTTCTGGACCAGGTCGTCCAGCTTGGCCTTGCCTTCGGGCTTCAGGACAGACTTGTCAAAGTCGAAGAAGGCGTCCGCGGAGAAAGTAACCTTGGAGGACATGACCGGAGCCGGCGGCGCTGCGGGCGGTGCCACCACCGGAGCCGGAGCGGGAACCGCGGCGGGCACAATCGCGCCATCGCAGTTGGCTGCGGCAGTCGCCGGGGTCCACTCGGCATCACGCCAGCACAGCTGGTTGGTACCGTTCTTCCAGACGAGTTCGCTAGTACCGTTACGCCAGTTATTGATAGTCTGGGCACCAGCGGCAGTGACAAGCGCTGCGGAGGCAATCAACATCGCCACTTTGTTCAATTTCTTCATGGTTCTCCTCTTGGGGAAAAAGCCGCAGCAGCGCTGCGAAACAGGACGTTTTGAGTGACCACCACCCGAAACGTTCTGACAATTGTGCCACACGTCCCCACACGTTCTGGGGTAAATCAGGCCGCGCGCCGTAGGACAAAACCGCAATTAGACTGATGTGTTGCTGCTTCGCGACAGCTCCTTGCCCGTAAAATCGAACGCTACCAGTCTGAAATCCCCCATGACCTTGTTTGCCAAAGAAACCCTGCCCGTCAGTCTCGAAGAGGAGATGCGGCGCAGTTACCTTGACTACGCCATGAGCGTCATCGTGGGGCGTGCCCTGCCGGATGCGCGGGATGGACTCAAGCCGGTGCATCGGCGCGTTTTGTACGCGATGCACGAACTGAACAACGACTGGAATCGCCCCTACAAGAAGTCCGCGCGCATCGTCGGCGATGTCATTGGCAAATACCATCCGCACGGGGACCAGTCCGTGTACGACGCGATTGTCCGGATGGCGCAGGATTTTTCGATGCGCCACATGCTGGTGGACGGACAGGGCAACTTCGGCTCCGTGGACGGGGACAACGCGGCCGCCATGCGCTATACCGAGATCCGGCTGGCGAAGATTGCCCAGGAGATGCTGGCGGATATCGACAAGGAAACGGTCGATTTTGGTCCCAACTACGATGGCAGCGAAAAGGAACCACTGGTTCTGCCGTCGCGGGTTCCCAACCTGTTGATCAACGGCTCCGGCGGCATCGCGGTGGGAATGGCCACCAACATTCCGCCGCACAACCTCAACGAAGTCGTTGACGCGTGCCTGTACCTGCTCAAGAGTCCGCAAGCGGGCGTGGACGAGTTGATGGAGATCATTCCAGCGCCGGATTTTCCCACGGCCGGCATCATTTACGGCATGAATGGTGTCAGGGAGGGATACCGCACCGGCCGCGGCAAGGTGGTGATGCGCGCCAAGTGCCACTTCGAAGACATCGACAAGGGACAACGCCAGTCGATCGTTGTGGACGAGCTGCCCTATCAGGTCAACAAGAAGACCCTGCAGGAGCGCATGGCTGAGCTGGTGCATGCGAAGAAGATCGAGGGCATCAGCCACATTCAGGACGAATCGGACAAGTCCGGCATGCGCCTGGTGATCGAACTCAAACGTGGCGAAGTCCCCGAGGTGGTTCTCAACAATCTCTATAAACAGACCCAGCTGCAGGATACGTTTGGCGTCAACATGGTGGCGCTGGTGAACGGCCAGCCCAAGCTGTGCAACCTGAAGGACCTGATCGAGGTCTTCCTGGAGCATCGTCGCGAGGTCGTGACCCGGCGCACAGTGTTCACGCTGCGCAAGGCCCGTGAACGCGGCCACGTGCTGGAGGGCCTGGCGGTGGCGCTGGCCAATATCGACGACTTCATCGCCATCATCCGCAATGCGCCAACGCCGCCCGTGGCCAAGGTGGAACTGATGGCCCGGTCATGGGACAGCCAACTGGTGCGCGAGATGCTGACCCGTACCCGGGCCGACGGCGGCGTGGTGAATGCCGACGACTATCGCCCGGACGGCCTGGAAAAGACTTGCGGCATGGGTACCGATGGGTTGTACCGGCTCTCCGACACACAGGCCCAGGAAATCCTGCAGATGCGCCTGCAGCGCCTGACCGGTCTGGAGCAGGACAAGATCGTCACCGAGTACAAGGAGGTCATGGCCGAGATCGAGGACCTGCTCGACATCCTGACCAGGCCGGAACGCGTTTCGGCCATCATCGGCGACGAGTTGACCACCCTCAGGCAGGAATTTGGCCAGACCAAAATCGGCATGCGCCGCAGTCTGGTGGAACACAGTTCGGTCGACCTGAGCACCGAGGACTTGATCACCCCGACGGACATGGTGGTCACGCTGTCGCACAGCGGCTATATCAAGAGCCAGCCACTGTCCGAATACCGCGCCCAGAAGCGCGGCGGTCGCGGCAAGCAGGCCACGGCAACCAAGGAAGACGACTGGATCGATCAGCTCTTCATTGCCAATACGCACGATTACATTCTTTGCTTTTCCAACCGGGGGCGGTTGTACTGGCTCAAGGTGTGGGAAGTCCCGCAGGGCTCGCGCGGCTCGCGCGGGCGCCCCATCGTCAACATGTTCCCGCTGCAGGAAGATGAAAAAATCACGGTGGTGTTGCCGCTCACGGGTGAAAAGCGCAGTTTTCCGGCAAATCAGTTCGTGTTCATGGCCACGTCCATGGGCACCGTCAAGAAAACCGCGCTGGACGAATTCGGCAACCCGCGCAAGGCCGGCATCATTGCGGTGGACCTCGATCCGGGCGACTTCTTGATCGGGGCGGCGCTGACCGACGGCCAGCACGACGTCATGCTTTTCAGTGACGGCGGCAAGGCCGTTCGGTTCGACGAAAACGACGTGCGCCCGATGGGGCGGAATGCGCGTGGCGTGCGCGGCATGACGCTCGACGATGGCCAGAGCGTGATTGCCATGCTGGTGGCCGAGGACGAACTGCAAAGCGTCCTGACCGCATCCGAGAATGGTTACGGCAAGCGTACCAGCATCACCGAATACACGCGTCACGGGCGCGGCACCAAGGGCATGATTGCCATCCAGCAGACCGAGCGCAACGGCAAGGTGGTAGCCGCCACGCTGGTACGCGGCGATGACGAGATCATGCTCATTACCGACACGGGCGTGCTGGTGCGCACCCGTGTCGGTGAAATCAGGGAAATGGGACGAGCCACCCAGGGTGTGACGCTGATCGGGCTCGATGAGGGCTCGAAACTCAGCGGCCTGCAGCGCATCGTGGAAAACGATGTGAACGGCGACAGCGAACCCGACAGCGACGACACCTCATCACCCACAACGGAGAATCTTCAGTGAATTCAGTCAAAAACATCAAGCTGGCACTCCTGCTCGCCGCATTGGTTACGAGCTCCCTGGCTGCGGCGCAGGATGGCAAGGCGGCACTCGTCAAACAGTTCGTCCAGTTGCAGCGTCCCCAAATCGAGGCCCTGGCGCGGTCGCTGGTGGAGCAATCGAGCGCGCCGATATCGCAGGCCGGCACTCAATACCTGCAAACCCAGGTTCCCCCCGAGAAGCGCGCGGCGGCCGCCAAGGCCGCCGACGCCGTGCTCAAAAACTACTTTGATTCGTCGTTCCCCATTGTTCGTGACAAGGCCGTGCAGATAGCGCCCGCCGCGCTGGGGCCGATCCTGGAGCAAAACTTCAGCGAGGATGAATTGCGCCAACTCGTGGCCTGGATCAATTCGCCGCTGGCCAAGAAATACGCAACCGTGGCGCCGCAAATGCAAAAGGCCCTTGGAGAAATGCTGGTGGCCCAGACACGCGATACGATCGAGCCCAAGCTGAGTCAGGTGGGCCCCGCGGTGGCCAAGGCGTTGGGCGCACCGCCTCCCGCTGCGGCACCCGCCGCAGCCGCTCCGGCCAGCAAGTGACCGTGCCCGCGAGTACGCGCCCGTACAACTTCTCTGCGGGGCCTGCTGCCATTCCCGAGGAAGTTCTGCGTTTGGCGGCTGCCGAGATGCTGGACTGGCATGGCAGTGGCATGAGCGTGATGGAGATGAGCCATCGCGGCAAGGAATTCATCTCCATCTACGAGCAGGCCGAGGCCGACCTGCGCGAGTTGCTGGCGGTCCCCGCGCATTTCAGGATTCTGTTCATGCAGGGCGGCGGCCTGGCTGAAAACGCAATCGTCCCGTTAAACCTGTCGCGCGGCGCCGGCGCCGACTTCGTGGTCACGGGCAGCTGGAGCCAGAAGTCATTCAAGGAAGCGCAGAAGTACTGCCCGGCGCGAATCGCCGCCAGCACGCAGGCGGATGGCCATACCACGCTGCCCGACCCGGCCAGCTGGCGGCTCGAGCGCCAAACGGCCTACGTGCATATCTGCAGCAACGAGACCATTCACGGCGTGGAATTCCAGGCGCTTCCGGATCTGAAGACGCTTGGTTGCGATGCGCCGCTGGTGATCGATTTTTCCTCCCACGTGGCATCGCGTCCGGTGGACTGGAGCCGCGTCGGGCTCGCATTTGGTGGCGCACAGAAGAACCTGGGACCAGCCGGCGTCACGCTGGTGGTGGTGCGCGAAGACCTGCTGGGCCATGCCCTGCCCGCCTGCCCCAGCGCGTTCGACTACCAAACCGTGGCGGACAACCGCTCCATGTACAACACGCCGCCGACCTGGGCCATCTACATTGCCGGCCTGACGTTCCAATGGCTCAAGAAACAGGGCGGCACCCTGGCTATGGAGCAGCGCAACATCGCCAAGGCGCGGCTGCTCTATGACTTCATTGACCAGTCACAGTTCTATGTGAACAAGGTGGTGCCCAGCTGCCGCTCCCGCATGAACGTGCCATTTTTCCTGCGCGATGAGTCGCGCAGCGAGGCCTTTCTGGCCGGCGCCAACGAGCGCGGCCTGCTCCAGCTCAAGGGCCACAAATCGGTCGGTGGCATGCGTGCCAGCATCTACAACGCAATGCCACTCGCCGGCGTGCAGGCGCTGGTGAGCTATCTTGCGGAATTCGAGAAATTCCAGAGTTGACCCATGACCAAGACTCTCGCGCAATTGCGTACCCAGATCGACGCCGCCGATCGTGAACTGCTGGCGCTGCTGAACCGGCGCGCCGCGCTCGCGAACGAGGTCGGCGAAATCAAGCGGGGCGAAGGTTCGCCCGTGTTCCGGCCGGAACGCGAAGCCGAGGTCATTCACGGCCTGCAGACCGTCAATCCCGGACCGCTCAAGGCGCGCAATGTGGCAAGCATCTGGCGCGAAATCATGTCGGCCTGCCGCGCGCTCGAAGCACCGCAACGGGTCGCCTACCTGGGCCCGGCGGGCACGTTCAGCGAGGAAGCGGCGCTGCGGTTTTTCGGCACCAGCATCGAGCACATTCGCTGCGGCAACTTCGACGAAGTGTTCCATGCCACCGCGGCAGGCACCGCCGATTTCGGCGTCGTCCCGGTGGAGAATTCGACGGAAGGCGTGGTCGCGCGGTCACTCGATCTGTTCCTGAATTCGCCGCTGCACATCGTGGGAGAAACCAGTCTGCTGGTGCGGCATAACCTGCTGCGCCAGAGCAATTCAATCGAGGGCATCGAGGTCGTGCTGGCGCACCCGCAGGCGCTGGCCCAGTGTCAGGACTGGCTGAGCACCCATTTGCCCGATGCGGAGCGGCGTGCCGTCTCCAGCAATGCCGAAGGCGCGCGGCTGGCCGCCACGCACCCGGCCTGGGCCGGCATCGCGAGCGAACGCGCCGGCAGTGAATTCGGCTTGCACATCGTCGCGCACGCAATCCAGGACGACGCTTTCAATCGAACCCGGTTCGCCGTGATCTGCCTGCCGCAGACGCTGCAGGCGCCACAGGCTTCCGGCCAGGATTGCGTGAGCCTGATTGTGTCGGTACCGAACCGGCCTGGCGCGGTGCATGATTTGCTGGTGCCGCTCAAGACGCATGGCGTTTCGATGACCCGCTTCGAGTCGCGGCCCGCGCGCTCGGGCCAGTGGGAGTATTACTTCTACGTGGACATCCAGGGCCACCCGTCGCAGCCCCATGTAGCTGCCGCATTGAGGGACCTGCAGGGCCTGTGCGCCTTCTATAAAGTGCTGGGCACCTATCCGGTGGGCGACTGAGCATGACAAGGCAACGCTGATGTTTGAACAACTCGGACTGATTGGCTGTGGCCTGATGGGCGGCTCGTTCGCGCTGGCGGCGAAGCGTGCGGGGCTGGTCAAGCGGGTCGTCGGCTACAGCAAGTCGCCCTCCACCACCGAACGCGCGCGCCAGCTGGGCGTGATCGATCTGGAAGCACCCTCGGCCCTGCTGGCCGTATCGGGCGCCGACATTGTGCTGCTGGCGGTGCCGGTCGCCGCCACCGAGACCACCTTGAAATCCATCAAGCACCTGATCACCCCGCAGACGCTGGTTATGGACGTGGGTTCAACCAAGCGCGACGTGGTCGATGCGGCGCGCCGGGTGCTGCGCGAGCAGGTGGGTTCGTTCGTGCCGGCGCATCCGGTCACCGGCCGGGAAGTCTCTGGCGTGGAGCATGCCGATGCCGACCTCTACACGGGCAAGCAGGTGATCCTGACCCCGATCGAGCGCACCCTGACAGTGCAATTGCAACGGGCCACCGAGGTCTGGACCGCATTGGGCTGCCATGTGCAGAAGATGGCGCCCGAAGCGCACGACGCCGCGTTCGCCGCCGTCAGCCATTTGCCGCACCTGATCGCATTTGCCCTGATGAACGCCATCACCGGTCAGGCGGGCGGCCAGGAGTACCTGTCGCTGGCCGGCCCCGGGTTTCGCGACTTCACACGGATCGCGGCCAGCGACCCACTCATGTGGCGCGACGTCATGATTGCGAACCGGGAAGAGCTGCTCGCGCAATCGCGAATCTTCCAGCATGCCCTGCAGTCGCTGGAAGCGCAGATTTCCAGCGGCAACGCCGAGGCGCTGGAGCATCAGATCGAGCAGGCCAGCCAGACCCGGGCCCATTGGCGCATGACAGCCGGCAAATCCGGCAAGTAAATGTTCGCGACCGAATTTCTGGACATTCCGTCGCTCCAGGCGGCTGCCGGCACCGTGGCCCTGCCCGGCTCCAAAAGCATCTCGAATCGCGTGCTTCTGCTGGCCGCATTCAGCGCCGGCAGCACCACAGTGCACGACCTGCTCGATTCGGACGACACCCGCGTCATGCTGGCGGCGCTCAAGCAGCTCGGCTGCGGTATCGAGCAGGGCGCCGGCTCCGTGGTCATCAATGGCATGGGCGGCCAAATCGGCACTACGCAGGCCCGGCTGTTCCTGGGCAACGCCGGTACCGCAATGCGCCCGCTGGCGGCCGCGCTCGCGCTGCTGGGCGGCGACTTCGAGCTCAGCGGCGTTGCGCGCATGCATGAGCGCCCGATCGGGGACCTGGTGGACGCCCTGCGCGAACTGGGCTGCCACATCGACTACCTTGGCCGCGTGGGCTACCCGCCGCTGCGCGTGGGCCGGCCCAGTCTGCGTCTGGACGCGCCCATCCGGGTGCGCGGCGATGTCTCGAGCCAGTTCCTGACGGCGTTGCTGATGGCGCTGCCGCTGGTGGCGGCAAACCGGACCCCCACGCCTGGCAATGACGTGTCCTCGCTGCCCCCCGAGGGGACTGTGCCGCCTGAGGGCGGCCTGTCGGCGGCACGCGATCTGGTGATCGAGGTCGTGGGCGAGCTGATCTCCAAGCCTTATATCGAGATCACCCTGAATCTGCTCGCGCGCTTTGGCATCGCCGTGCGGCGCGAGGGCTGGCAGCGCTTCATCATCGAGGCGGGCAGCCGCTACCAGTCGCCGGGCACCATCCATATCGAGGGTGACGCCTCGTCTGCTAGTTACTTCATAGCGCTCGGCGCAATGACGGCAGGGATTTCGGGCCAGAAAGACATCAGAATTGAAGGCGTGGGCGCGGACTCCATCCAGGGCGACATCCGTTTCGTGGAGGCGGCCCGGCGGATGGGCGCGCAGATCCGCAGCGGCGCGAACTGGCTCGAAGTTTCGCGCGGCGCCTGGCCGTTGCGCGCCATCGACCTCGATTGCAACCATATCCCCGACGCGGCCATGACGCTGGCCGTGCTGGCCCTGTACGCCGATGGCCCGAGCGTGCTGCGCAATATTGCAAGCTGGCGCGTGAAGGAAACCGACCGGCTCGCCGCCATGGCCACGGAACTGCGCAAGCTCGGGGCCATCGTCGATGAAGGCGCTGATTTTCTGCGCATCACGC
>SCRU01000092.1 GCA_004323695.1 Burkholderiaceae bacterium | reverse complement strand
ACCAGACCCAGCCGCACAGCTCGGCGGCGGGCCATGACATCCGCTGGCTTGAAGCCGGCCAGGAGTTTGACCTATGAGCGCTGTGTTGCCCCCCGCCGCCGACGCGGACCCCGAGAAGGCTTTTTTCGACTCGCAGCGCCTGTCCCCGGACAAGCGCGGCGTCACCTTCGAGGTGCTGTTTTTCCGCCAGCTCCAGCAGGTCACCACACGCATCCACGCGACCGAGAACATCGACCAGATCATGCTCGAGGTCAGCGACGACATCTGCAAGCTGTTCAACGCCGACCGGCTTACCCTGTACGCCGTGAACGACGACCGCAGCGCGATCGTCTCGCGCTTCAAGACCGGACTGAACACCACCGGCGCGCTCAAGTTGCCGATCAGCGCTCAAAGCATCGCCGGCTATGTCGCGCTGAGCCAGCAGCGGCTCAACATTGCGGACGTGTACGACGATGCGGCGCTCAAGCGCATCGACCCGCGACTGAGTTTTCTCAAGGAAGTGGATAAACGCTCGGGCTACCGTACCCGGCAAATGCTGGTGGCGCCCATTGTGGACGGCGGCACGCTGTACGGCGTGCTGCAGCTCATCAACAGCCACAGCGGCGAGCCGTTCGGCCCGCCCGAGCTCGACGGCGTCAAACAACTGTGCAAGACGCTGGCCACCGCGATCCGGCAGCGCCGGCAGCTGCCATTGCAGCCGGTGCCCCGCGCCAGCCGGGCCGCGCCCTACGACGGCCTGGTGGACGACGGCGTGCTGAGCGCCGCCGAGCTGGCGCAATGCCTGCACCAGGCGCGCGAGCAGGGCCGCCCGGTGGAACATCTGCTGGTGGCCGGGCACCAGATCCAGCCGGCGCAGATCGGCGCCTCGCTGGCCCGGTTCTTCGGCGTGCCCTACGAGCCGCTGACCCCGGGGCGCATCCGCTCCGAAATGCTGCACGGCTCGCTCAAGCGCGAGTTCCTGGAGCAGCAGGGCTGGATTCCGCTGGAAGAATCGCCCGACGGCCTGGTCGTGATGTGCCTGGACCCCGAGGCGGTGCGCGGCTCGCGCGTGGTGCCGCAGGTGTTCTCGCGCACCCGCAAATTCGCCTGGCGCGTCACCACGCAGGCCGAGTTCGACGAAACCCTGTCCCAGTTGTTCGGCACCACCAGCGACGAAGGCGGCTCCATCGACCAGTTGCTGGCCGACCTCACCGCGCCGATGGACGACGACGGCAACGAAGACTCGCTGGAGTCCGCCGCCGCCGACAACGAGCTGGTCAAGTTCGTCAACAAGGTGATCATCGACGCCTACAACCAGAAGGTCTCCGACATCCACATCGAGCCGATGCCGGGCAAGGCCAAGACCGGCATCCGCTTTCGCGTGGACGGCATTTTGGCGCCCTACATCGAGGTGCCCGCGCATTTCCGCCAGGCCATGGTCACGCGCCTGAAGATCATGTGCGACCTCGACATCTCCGAGCGCCGCAAGCCGCAGGACGGCAAGATCAAGTTCAAGAAATACGGCCCGCTCGACATCGAGCTGCGCGTCGCCACCATCCCCTCGGCCGGCGGCGTCGAAGACGTGGTCATGCGGATCCTGAGCGGCGGCGAACCGATCCCGCTGGACAAGCTGGGCCTCACGGCGCACAACAAGGCGCGCCTCATCAAGACCATCGAGAAACCCTACGGCCTGTTCTACGTGTGCGGCCCCACCGGCTCGGGCAAGACCACCACGCTGCACTCCGTCCTCAAGCACCTGAACACGCC
>SCRU01000091.1 GCA_004323695.1 Burkholderiaceae bacterium | reverse complement strand
TTCAAGCACAGTGACCTGCCCAAGATCGAGGTCTGGCGTGCGTCGAACGGCAAGCCCGCGCGCTACTTCGAGGACGACTTCATCGTCGCCATTGCAACCGACTCCGCCCTGCAATTGCCGCAAGCCACCACCCGGCCGGTGCTGGATTTGAACGCGCCCGAGGCGGTCGCCGCATGGCTGACTGACAATCAGCACCAGTTTGAATACCGTTTGGAGTTGCATCCATGAGCGACACGCGCCCGCCCCTGAAGTCCCTGGCCGACGCCCTGGCCGAGCTGCTGGGGCGTGCCGAGCCACAACTCGCATCCGAGCGCGTGTCCACCTTCGACGCCGATGGCCGCGTGCTGGCGCAAGACGTGATCTCCAGCTTGCAGGTGCCGCCGCAGGACAACAGCGCGATGGACGGTTATGCGCTGCGCTGTGCCGACGTGCCCGCGGGGGGCGCACTGCTGCCCGTGTCGCAACGCATTCCCGCCGGTAGCGCGGGCGTAGCGCTGCAGGCCGGCACGGCGGCGCGCATCTTTACCGGCGCGCCGATTCCACCGGGTGCCGATGCGGTGGTCATGCAGGAGGACTGCGAGGTTGTGGCGGTCCCGCCAGCGGCCATTCGCGTGATGCGCGTGCCGCAGCCTGGCCAGTGGATCCGGCGCGGCGGCGAAGACGTTCTGCGCGGCGCCGTGGTGCTCTCAAAAGGGGAGCTTCTGACACCGGCGAGCATTGGGCTTGCGGCCGGAATCGGCATGGATACCCTGCTGGTGGCACGGCGTCCCCGGGTGGCGCTGTTTTCCACCGGCGACGAACTCGTGATGCCCGGCGACGTCGCACCGGAGCGTATGAAGCCCGGCGCCATCTACAACTCGAACCGTTTTTTCCTGCGTACCCTGCTGCAGCGCCTGGGCTGCGAAGTGACCGACCTGGGTATCGTGCCGGACCGCCTGGACGCCACGGTCGATGCGCTGCGCAGCGCCAGCGCGGCGCACGACCTGATCCTGACCAGCGGCGGCGTCTCGGTCGGCGAGGAGGACCATATCAAGCCCGCCGTGCAGAAGCTCGGCGAACTTGGCCTGTGGCAGATTGCGATCAAGCCCGGCAAGCCGTTCGCCTACGGAAAGGTCGGACACGCGCACTTTGCGGGGCTCCCCGGCAACCCGGTGTCGAGCTTCATCACCTTTTTACTGCTGGTACGCCCGTTCCTGCGCAAGCTGCAGGGTGCGACCGATCTGACGCCCCAGCCGATAGCGCTGCCCGCGCACTTCACCTGGGCCCGGGCCGACAAACGTCGCGAATTTTTGCGCGTGCGGCGCAATGCGGCGGGCGGGCTCGATCTGTTTCCCAACCAGAGCTCAGGCGTGCTGACTTCGATGGTCTGGGGCGACGGCGTGGTCGACAACCCGGCGGGGCAGACCATTGCGCGCGGCGACTCCGTGCGGTTCATTGCGTTTGCGGAGTTGCTGTCGTGAAGGTGACCGTCAGGTACTTTGCGTCCATTCGCGAAGCGATCGGGCAGGACAGTGAGCGCGTGGAGACGTCAGCGGCGAGCCTCGGGGCGCTGCGCGACGAACTGATTGCGCGCGGCGGCGCCCATGCCCAGAGCCTGGCGCACGGTCGGGCGGTGCGCATCGCGCTGGACCAGGTGATGGCGGACGAATCGTCCGGGTTGCAGGAGGGCGCCGAGGTGGCGTTTTTTCCGCCGGTCACGGGGGGCTGAACCGCAAGCCGGCCCGCATCGGCTCGCGTAGTTCGTTCTCGATCTACCCCCCGTTCGGCCGGGACGGTCTTGATGTATATGGGGTTGGGTTCTGCAACCATGGCTTCAATCACCGGCACCCATGGCATCCAGGCCGACCGGGCCTGTTCGAGGGCGCCAATCTTGAGGAGCCGGATCACTTCGGCAAAGCGTTCCGTTTGCACATGCGCGCTGGTGGCTATCGCGCCGGCACTGCCCAAGGCCACCGTGTTGAAGATCTGCTGATCTTCACTGGCGAGCACCTGTGGCCGTCCATCCGAGATCAGCACGTGCGCTTTCGCGACGTCGTTACTAAGACGGGCGTATGCAGTGAGGGGCTGGCACCAGCAGACCGGCAGTTGGACGGGATCACAGGACTTTCACCCAACCCAGTGCTTTGAGGAGATTGTGGCCGGACCGCCCCATCACGACTGAGAAACTTACCCCAGCCTTCAGCACAGTATCAGATGGGCATCACGATGATGGCCAAGCGTGGGTAAATCCCAGAGCATCGAGACGGCGATGCTTCGGGCGGTGCAACCATCCTGCCGTGGCAGCCGACGGCGTTTCCACCGTGGGCGACCCGACGATAAAAACGATCAAGGTGCGTTTGCATTCATCGCCGCCTCGATTCGCGTGATGTCTGTGGCAGTTCCGCGGTGGAGTTGCAATCGCAGGCGCTTGTCCGGGTCCGTGACGGCCTGTACGGACACGTCATGCCTGCACCGAACGGAGTAGCTTCATCTTGCTTCAGAACCTGAGCCGAGGTTCTTCTTCTCCAGCCATTTCGCGCAGATCAAGGCATCGCTGCATGATATTTAAGGGTTATCCCTTATAAAAATTGGAGATTTGCTCAGTATATTTATATGAATTGAAAAAATATACACATGATGAAAAAAAAATCAAAACTCCTTGTGTTGTGGAGACGAGATGAAAAAATCCGCCGACAGGCGTGACAGTGAATACAGCCTCGCGATTCGAGCGGCTTGGTTGCATTACGCCGCAGGACAAACGCAGGCGGAAGTCGCCATGCGACTTAGCGTAAGCGCAGTCAAAGCACATCGGTTGATTACGAACGCCAATCAGAGCGGAGCGGTGAAGGTGGCGATTGATGGAGATGTGGCGGAATGCGTTGCATTGGAGGTGGAAATTGCCAGGCGCTACGGCCTTGCTTATTGCGAGGTGGTCCCCGATCTGCACGAGAACGGCTTGCCGCTGCGTGCGCTCGGGGTTGCTGGCGCGCAGTTTTTGCAGCGCCAGATTGAGAGCCTGCACGCCGGGGTGATCGGCATTGGCCATGGCCGCACACTGGCGGCCGTGGTGGCTGACATGCCGCGCATGGATGCAGGCAGGGTGCGTTTTGTGTCGCTGCTGGGTGGCGTGACGCGCAACTACGCGGCAAATCCGCATGACGTAATCCACCGTCTGGCGCAAAAGACCGGGGCCGTGGCCTATGTGTTGCCGTTGCCGTTCTTTGCCAATACCGCCGAGGATCGCGAGGTTCTGCTGTCGCAGCACGGAGTGCGGGAGGTATTCGATCTGGCGGCCCGTGCAGACTTGATGATCGTTGGTATCGGTACCGCGCAACCCAACACGCAACTGGTTGCCTCACAGATGATCGAGCCGGCGGAAATTCGGGAAGTCGCCGAAATGGGCGGCCAGGGTGAGTTGTTGGGGCATTTTTTCGATCGCGCGGGCAAACCGATTCAAACGTCATTGTCCACACGCACAGTGTCCCCCGCCCTCGCTGATCTAAACGGTCGGCGCATCATCGCCATCGCCGGCGGCGCTGAAAAGGTCGATGCAATCCGTGCGGTTCTGAACAGCGGCCGCCTGAGTGGCCTGGTAACCGATGAAGCCACGGCGCTAGCACTCAAGAGTGAAGTCAACCTCGCGGAGGTCGTGTGAAGTCCGGCACCGGGCGGGATCTCCTCGTTGGCATCGATGCCGGTACCTCGGTCATCAAGGCGGTTGCTTTTGATCTGACCGGGAAACAGATTGCGGTCGCATCAACCCCCAACCGCTACACCACACGCGCCGATGGCGCGGCGTTTCAGGCGCTGGATCAGACCTGGGCCGATAGCGCGCAGACATTGCGCGATCTCGGCGCCAAGGTTGATGGGTTGGCGCTGCGCACCCGGGCGCTTGCAGTGACAGGGCAAGGAGACGGCACCTGGCTGGTGGGTGCGGGAAATCGACCAGCGACCGACGCTTGGTTGTGGCTGGACGCGCGCGCCGCTGGCACCGCAAAGCGACTCCAGAGACACCCGGGAAGCCGTGCACGTTTTGAAGCGACCGGTACCGGGCTTGCGGCGTGCAATCAAAGTGCGCAAATCGCGCACATGGTCGAGACGATGCCCGAGGTGCTCGACCGCTCCGAAGTCGCGCTGCACTGTAAGGACTGGCTTTACCTCAACCTCACTGGGGTGCGCGCAACAGACCCCTCGGAGGCGAGCTTCACATATGGCAACTTCCGCACGCGACAATATGACGATTCGGTGATTGAAGCCCTTGGGCTAACCGTATGGCGCCGGCTGTTGCCCGAGATCGTTGACGGCACTGAGGTCATTCATCCGCTGTCGCCTCAGGCGGCCGTGGCAACGGGGTTGTTGGCCGGAACGCCTGTGTGCCTGGGTTTCGTCGACATCGTACTGACGGCGTTGGGCGCCGGCATTCACACTGCTGATGCCGCAAGTGCTGCCTGTTCGATCATCGGTTCGACAGGAATGCACATGCGGGCGGTGCGCAATGCCGAAGTGCGCCTGAATGCCGAAGGCACGGGGTACGTTATTGCCTTGCCAATTCCGGGACGTGTGGCACAGGTGCAATCGAACATGGCTGCCACCTTGAACGTCGATTGGGCCTTGAGTCTAGCGTGCGAACTGCTCGCGGAGTTCGGTACGAATCTCTCGCAGAGTGATCGTATGAAACTTATCGACAGATGGCTGCAAGGCGGCCGCCCGGGCGCACTTCTTTATCACCCCTATATTTCAGAAGCGGGCGAACGTGGTCCATTCGTGAATGCCAACGCGCGAGCCGATTTCATCGGCCTTACCAGCGAATGCCGCTTTCCGGATCTGCTTCGCGCCGTGGTCGAGGGGTTGGGGATGGCTACGCGCGACTGCTATGCGGCGATGGGTGGTGCGATGCCGGCAGAGTTGCGGCTGACCGGAGGAGCGACTCGATCGCGCGCCTTGCGCGCGGTACTCGGTGCGGTGGTCGGTGCTCCGGTGCGGATTTCCGCGCGGGAAGAGGCTGGCGCGGCTGGCGCGGCCATGATGGCGGCGGTCGCGCTGGGCGTCTATCCGGACATGGAGACATGCATCGCCGAGTGGGTCAGCCCACTGTTGGAAAGTGCAGAGACACCCGATGAGCATCTGGCACAAATTTACACGCAGATGTTCCCTGTTTATCGGGGCGCGCGGCGTGCTTTGGAACCAGTGTGGGAGAGCATGGTCCTGCAGTCGGGCGCCAGGCGCCATCCAGACGCCCTTCCTTCATCAACGAGCCTGGAACGGAGGAATGCCGGGTGAACAGCACGCAAATGGTCGATTTGTTCGTGATCGGCGGCGGTATCAACGGCGCGGGCATCGCGCGCGACGCCGCGGGCCGCGGGCTTTCGGTGATTCTGTGCGAAAAGGACGATCTGGCGCAGGGTACCTCGTCGCGCTCGGGCAAGCTCGTACACGGCGGACTGCGCTACCTTGAGTACTACGAATTCCGGCTCGTGCGCGAGGCCCTGATCGAGCGCGAGGTGTTGCTGCGCGCGGCTCCACACATCATCTGGCCGATGCGGTTCGTGCTGCCCCATAGTCCCGACGACCGCCCGGCGTGGCTCGTGCGTCTTGGATTGTTTTTGTACGATCATCTGGGTGGTCGCAAAAAGCTGCCTGGAACGCGCACGCTCGATCTGCGGCGCGACCCTGAAGGTGCGCCGATCAAGGACCAATACCGCAGGGCCTTCGAATATTCTGACTGTTGGGTCGACGACGCTCGCCTCGTGGCGCTCAATGCCGTCGATGCAGCGCAGCGTGGCGCGCAGGTGTTCACGCGCACGGCCTGCAGTTCGGCTCGACGCGAAGGCGGAGCCTGGCGTATCGAAATGCGCGATGCCCGCAGCGGCGCGACGCGCGTCGTCACTGCGCGGGCATTGGTGAATGCCGCGGGACCCTGGGTAGCCGACGTCATTGGCCGTGTTGCGGGTAGCCATTCGACACGCAAGGTGCGCTTGGTCAAGGGCAGCCATATCGTTACTCCGAAGTTCTGGGACGGTCCGCATTCCTATCTGGTGCAGAACCACGACAAGCGCGTGATTTTCATCAACCCTTACGAGGGGGACAAAGCGCTCATCGGTACCACGGACATTCCGTGGAATGGTGCGCCAGAAGACGTGTCGATCGACGAAGAGGAAATTGAATATCTACTGGCTGCGGTGAACCGATACTTCAAGCAACCGCTGTACCGCCAGGATGTCATGCAAACCTTCTCGGGTGTGCGACCGCTTTACGACGATGGCAAGGGCAATCCGTCGGCGGTGACGCGGGACTACGTGTTTGATCTCGACATCAGTGGTGGTGCGCCGCTGCTCAACGTCTTCGGCGGCAAGATCACGACCTTTCGCAAGCTCGCCGAGCATGCGCTGCAGCATCTGCATCCGACATTTCCAAAAATGGGGCCGGACTGGACGGCTACGGCGACTCTGCCCGGGGGTGACATAGAGCAGGCCGACATGCCGAAATTTCTCGTGGATCTGCAGCGCGAGTATCCCTGGCTGCCGTGCGATTTGATGCACCACTACGCGCGCACCTACGGCGCACGTATCGCGCAGGTAATTGACTCTGCAGATTCGCTCGTTGGTCTGGGTCGAAAATTTGGCCCGAATTTCTACGAGATCGAAGTGCGCTATTTGATGGCGCACGAGTGGGCCGAGACGGCAGCTGACATTCTGACGCGCCGTACCAAACATGGATTGCACATGAGCGCAGAGGAAACAACCGCGTTCAGTGCTTGGTTCGATCACCTCGCAAGCAAATCCACTTGAGCTGATCCGCGCCGGTACCTACACAAAGTGAGACACCCATGGCCTTCACACTTGCGCTCAACACCAATCCTCTGGTCAATCGTTTTGCTGAGCCGGACGATCTCATCGACGCAATAGCGTACAAAATGAAAATCCGCGACGTGCAGCTCACGCACGAATTCATCAACCCGTCCTGGCCCGGCGCCGTGACGCGACGCCTGACGCGTCAGATGCGCGCGGCCATGGCACGGACGGGGGTGCGCATTACATCGGGAATGACGGGGCCTTACGGTCGACTCAATCATTTTGGTCACCCCGATGCCGATGTTCGGCGCTATTACGTCGATTGGTTCAAAGCCTTTGCCGACATTACCGCTGATCTTGGCGGCACTTCCGTCGGGACCCAGTTTGCTATCTTCACCTACCGGGACTACGACGACGTAGCCCGACGCGAAGCGCTGGTTCAGAAGGCCATCGATTGCTGGGCGGAGGTCGCGAACCACGCCAAAGCCGCGGGGCTTGAGTTCATATTCTGGGAACCGATGTCGGTCGGGCGTGAGTTCGGCGAGACCATCGCGGAGTGCATGGCGCTGCAGGACAGGCTCAGCGCCGCAAAAATGGCGATACCCATGTGGATGATGGCCGACATCGATCATGGTGATATCAGCAGCCCTAACCCTGACGACTTTGATCCCTACGCCTGGGCGCGCGCTGTACCACGTGTCTCGCCCATTATCCACATCAAGCAGTCGCTAATGGACAAGGGTGGACATCGGCCGTTCACCTCGGAGTACAACGCGCGCGGGCGCATTCAGCCCGGCCCGCTGATAGCCGCTTTTCAGGAGGGTGGTGGAAGCGAGAACGAAATCTGCCTGGAGTTGTCGTTCAAGGAACGCGAACCAGATGATCGACGGGTGGTTCAGCAGATTGCCGAATCGGTTGCCTTCTGGGCTCCGCACTTTGACACCGGGATTTCCGACCTCAACCTTTGACGGAAGCAGACGTACATGGATGGCGCGCTGACCCATAAAAGCTGGTCCTGGACAGTGCTGGTGCAAGGAACTGGAAGATGAAGATGGCGGTTTTCATGGAATTTTGCTCTCGCGGCCAGGCGCGGTGCGCAGGCCCGATGATGATTTTCAACGCGATTGCGCACGACAGGAGGCGACATGAAACATTACGAAACGGATGACGTCGAGAGTCATTGGCGCGATGACGTTGTTGATGTCCTGAGCGCGGCGATGACGCCCACGATCGCGAGGGGTTTCGGCGCGTCGGCGCTGCGTAACCACAATATCGACATGCAGGAGGGTCTCTTATGAGCACAGCCGATCCTTTAATGATCGCTCGTTCGAGGTTCCGCGTACGCATGACGGTCGCCGTCGTGCTGCTGTTGGTTCTGCTTGCGGCGATCGTGATGAGCATCAAGGTAGTGAAGATAGGGTCTGCGGCAGACACACAAACACAGGTTTTCGACCCTAATGCCTATGGCGCAGTTCAATTTCCGAAAACACAGGCGGCTATCGAGAGTCGAGCTGTAAGCGCGGACACGTTGGCGGCGGCCATCGGCAAGGACCCGGAGGCAGCTGGAAAAGAGTATGGCGTGGCAGGCGGTGGTATTGGTCCGGAGATGTCGGTGAAGTTCACCGGCGTCGTGGGGAAAGGGGATTCCGGGATTTATTACGTCAAGGTGCCGGGCGTGCCTGACTCGGTCAGTATCCGTGTCCAGACCGGTCCGGCGATCAATGGCACCGATCTGCGCGACGCCACTGGCAATATCAGTTTCGGCCAATTCATTAACCAGATCGACTACCAAAATGCGGGATACGCGATCAACACAGAGATGAAAAAGGAGGTTCTGTCGAAAGTCAACACATCCAATCTGACAGGCAAGACCATTGCAGTGATTGGCGTTTTCCAGTTGATCAACCCCAACGGTTGGCTCGTGACACCTGTGAAGCTGGAAGTGAAATGACGACTTCATCTCAAATCCTATCCGCCGCCGGAGAAGTCATTCTGTCGGCGCGCGACATCGTCAAATCGTATGGTGGCGTTCACGCCTTGAAAGGGGTGAATTTCGACATTCATCGCGGCAAGGTCACTACCTTGTTCGGCGAAAACGGTGCTGGCAAATCAACTTTGATGAAGATTCTTGCGGGGGTGGTGCCGCCGACATCGGGACACATCGAACTCGACGGACGGCGGGTCGTTTTCTCCTCTTCAAATGACGCACGCGATCAGGGTATCTCGATCATTCATCAGGAGCTGAGCCTCGCGCCCAACCTCAGCGTGCGCGACAACATCTTCATGGGGCGGGAGTTGCGCCGCGCGACGGGTGTCGATTTTGCCGAAGAGGCGCGGCAGGCCCGAGTCCTCATGGCCGATCTCGAAGAGGAAATCGACCCACTGACGCTGATTCAGGACTTGCGCCTGGGCCAACAGCAGGTGGTCGAGATTGCTCGGGCGCTTTCCGCTGAATCGCGCATCCTTATCATGGACGAGCCGACGTCGGCATTGAGCGCCTCGGAGGTTGAGGTGTTATTCAGGGTGATTCGCGACCTGACCAGCCGCGGCGTCTCAATCGTTTATATCTCGCACCATCTCGAAGAGGCGCTGCAAATCACCGACTATGCCGTCGTATTCCGCGATGGCAGGTTGACCGCGACGGGCGAAGCCAAGGATATCGACCTCGCTTGGATCGTGCGCAATATGGTGGGCGAAAACTTCGATCTTGGTTCGCCCCCGACAGGCTACAAGTTCGGTGAAATCGGGCTTTCGATTCACGATGTCAGCGTAGCTGACGCCTCCGGATCCGGCCAACCCGTGGTCGATCACCTGTCTCTCGATGTGCGCGCGGGAGAGATTGTCTGCATTTACGGGTTGATGGGGGCAGGGCGCACGGAACTGCTCGAGGCTGTCGCTGGCCGGGTTCCGACGACAGGTGGAAAAATCGTCCTGGAGGGACAGGACATGGCGGGCTTGAGCATTGCAGAGCGCATTGCCAGGGGACTCGTGTTGGTCCCGGAGGATCGCCAGCGCGATGGCTTGGTGCAGACCATGAACGTTGGCGACAATCTGTCGCTCGCAAGCATAGCCAGCTTCGTCAAGGGGTTCTTGTTGTCGTTCCCGCGCGAGCGAGTGCTCGTCGAAGAGTCGATCCGGAACGTTCACGTCAAGACGGCGGGCACTAGCGCGCCGATTGGTTCCCTATCGGGCGGCAACCAGCAAAAGGTTGTTATCGGCAAGATGCTGGCCACCGGACCCAAAGTCATTTTGCTCGACGAACCGAGCCGCGGCATCGATATTGGCGCTAAGGCCGAGGTCTTTCGCCTGCTTAGCGAGAGTGCCAAGCAAGGACTAGCCGTGGTGTTCTCCACTTCGGAAGTCGCCGAATGTCTGAGCATCGCGCATCGCATCGTGGTCATGCGTCGGGGCAAGATTTCTGCGGAATTCAGTACCGATGTCACCAAGGATCAGATCATGGCTGCCTCCGGTGAAGCCGTGGCGGTTTGACCATCGAAATTCATGGAGATTTAAACATGAACGACACAGCCAAGATTTCCACCTCAATGCGCGCTCGGCGATTCGGCGACGGTTTCGACATCGCCAAGATATTGCTCGAAGGACGAGCGTTTTTTGCGTTGATCGTGATCATCGTCATCTTTTCGTTTCTTTCGCCGTATTACTTTGCGCTCTCGAATTTCCTGATCATGGCGTCGCATGTAGCCATCTACGGCCTCCTTGCGATCGGCATGCTGCTGGTCATCATCAATGGTGGGATTGACCTCTCGGTTGGATCGACCCTCGGTCTGTGTGGCGTGGTCGCCGGCTTCTTCATGCAAGGTGTGACCCTGAAGATGTTTGGCGTGGTCTTGTATCCGGCGGTCTGGGTGGTGGTGGTGCTTTGCTGCCTATTAGGTGCGTTCATTGGCCTTGTCAATGGCGTGCTCATTGCCCGATTCAAGGTGCCTGCCTTCGTTGCCACGCTCGGAGTGATGTACGTGGTTCGGGGGTTTGCACTTTTGTTGACCAACGGCCTGACCTACAACAATCTGGGCGGTAAAGCGGATCTTGGCAACACCGGATTCAACTGGCTTGGCTTCAATCGCTTTTTCGATATTCCCATTGGGGTTTTGGTTTTGGCCGTTGTTGGTTTACTGGGCAGCATCTTGCTCACCCGCACCGCGTTTGGTCGCTGGCTCTACGCTTCTGGTGGGAATGAACGCGCCGCCGAGCTGTCGGGCGTGCCGGTGAAAAGAGTACAGGTCTGCGTCTACATGCTGTCGGGAATCTGCGCTGCCTTAGCAGGGTTGATTTTGTCCTCGCAGCTCACTTCTGCAGGCCCGACGGCCGGCACCACTTATGAGCTCACTGCTATCGCCGCCGTAGTGATCGGAGGCGCGTCTTTGATGGGTGGCACCGGCAATATACGCGGCACCCTGCTCGGGGCCTTCGTGATCGGCTTTCTGTCCGATGGTCTGGTGATCATCGGAATCTCATCCTATTGGCAAACAGTGTTCACCGGTGCCGTCATCGTGCTCGCGGTGCTGCTCAATGCCATTCAGTATCGCCGCCGTGTCAAGCGCCCCACTCCGACCGGCGGTCAACTCCCTTCTCCGCAAGGCGGCGGCAAGACTTAAACCGCACCGTTGGCTCGCGAGAAGAATGCCGGACTTCGGCTGCTTCATCAACTTACGAAAGAACTTACCATGATTACCAAGAGAAAAACCTTGATGCTCGCTGCCATTGCCGTGGCGGCACCTTTGTTTTCAGGGCAGGCTTATGCGGCTGGCGGAGGGTTGATGACCATCATCGTCAACGACCCCGCGAATCCCTACTGGCTCACCGAGGGGAACGTTGCTGCGGCGGAGGCGAAGAAACTCGGGTACACCGCCAACGTCGCGGCCTCCAAAGGTGACACCAATACCGAGAGCCAGTTGATTGACACCGCGATCACCAACAAATCGGTCGCGATCATCCTGGATCCGGCGAACGCCAGTGGGTCCGTCGGTGCCGTGAAAAAAGCGATTGCGGCGAATATCCCAGTTTTTCTCGTCAATGCCGAAATCAACCAGGAAGGCCTGGCCAAGGCGCAGCTCGTTTCCAACAATGCACAGGGTGCAGCCTTGGGTGCTCAGCAATGGGTGAAGGATGTCGGTCAAAAGGGGAACTACGTTGAACTGCTCGGTGCGCCGTCCGACAACAACGCCGCCACACGTTCCAACGGCTATAGGTCGGTGCTTAGCCAGTATCCGGATCTGCATGAAGTCGGAAAGCAGGTGGCCAATTGGGATCGTACGCAAGGCTTCAATGCCATGCAGAGCCTGATGCAGGCGCACCCGCACATCATTGGTGTGATCAGCGGTAACGACGAAATGGCGTTGGGTGCGATTGCCGCGCTGAAGCAGGCGGGCAAGCTGTCAAGCGTGAAGGTTGGTGGTTTTGACGGCTCGCCAGCGGCCGTTGCCGCGATCAAGGCAGGAGAGCTGCAGTACACGGTGCTGCAGCCGGTTGCCACGTTTGCGGCCAAGGCAGTGCAGGAGGCCGACGAATTCGTCAGGACTGGCAAGACGGGCGCGAAGACGGAGAAACAACTGTTCGACTGCGTACTGATCACGAAGGCCAACGTGGACAAAATGACTGCCCCGTTCACGCTTTCGAAGTGATCGCGCGGCGCAGGCCCGCAGGGTAAGCCTCGGCGCCTGCTGCCTTTTGTCACCGCGCTGGGGCATACTTTTCCCGGCGTGGCAACCATAGCAAACGTTTCGTGTATCCGATTGAAAATGCCATCATGAACCATTCATCCTTCTGGATCGGGACCAGCTGGAAGATGAACAAAACCTTGACGGAAGCTCGTGCTTTTGCCGAGGGGTTGCTTGGTGCGGCCGACGATCCGCGGCTGCAACGCTTTGTGATACCCCCCTTCACTGTAATTCGCGAGGTGAAGGCCTTGCTTGCCAATACGACGGTGAAGGTCGGTGCGCAGAACATGCACTGGGCTGATCGTGGCGCGTGGACCGGTGAAATTTCGCCGCCAATGCTGGTGGATTGCGCCATGGATCTGATCGAACTGGGGCACTCCGAGCGGCGCGAGCATTTTGGCGAAACAGACCTCACGGTGGGACTGAAAGTCGAAGCCGCGGTGCGCCATGGGTTGACCCCGCTGATCTGTCTTGGCGAAACGCTCGCCGATCGCGAAAGCGGGCGTGCCACCGACGTTCTGGCTGCGGAGGTACGCGGCGCGCTGGGTCGGCTGACGTCGGCACAATACACAGCCCCCCTATTGCTTGCATACGAGCCGGTTTGGGCGATCGGCGAGCACGGGATACCGGCCAGCGCCGACTACGCCGACGCGCGCCAGGCGGAAATCATCCATGTGGCGCAGGAGATTCTGGGCCGCCCCGTGCCTTGCCTTTACGGTGGCTCCGTCAATCCGGACAATTGCGCCGAATTGGCAGCCTGCGCACATATTGACGGACTGTTTATCGGACGCTCTGCCTGGGATCTGGCCGGATATCTAGATATTCTGGGGCGGGTTGCGGCGGTGCTCTGATCCGTCCATGCATATTCAACCCAAACTCAAAAGGAGATCACCATGAAACTTGCAATTGCGGGCGATAGTGCTGGGGCTGGACTCGCTCATGTGCTGGCTGAACATCTCAAGGAGCGTTTCGAGGTATTCGAGGTCTCTACCAACGCTTCGGACCCCAACGAGTTTTATGCCAACCTGTCCGACCGTGTGGCTTCGGGCGTGATTCGCGGTGACTACGAGCGCGCGATTCTGGTCTGCGGCACAGGAATCGGTGTCAGCATCTCGGCCAACAAAGTGCCCGGAATTCGTGCCGCTTTGTGCCACGACACCTATTCTGCAGAACGCGCGGCGCTGTCTAACAACGCTCAAATCATCACCATGGGGTCGAGAGTGATCGGGGCCGAAGTAGCTAAAACGATCGCCGACGCCTTTTTGGCCCTGTCTTTCGACGAAAAGGGGCGAAGCGCAGGTAATGTGGCGGCGATCAATGAGCTTGATGTGAAGTACCGTCGTTGAACAACTATCTATCTGCAATAGTGCCTGCGGCATTGCGGCCATCTTCCGCCGCTGCTGGTCGCGACGGTGAACCAGTTTCTGACCACTTCTCAAAGGGACTTTGCGGCAGCGCCCCCTAATGAATCGGAGATTCGATGGCCACATATCTGCTGGGCCTCGACAGCGGTTCTACCGCAACCAAGGCCGTCATTTTCGACGTCACTGGCCGCACGATAGCCGTAGCATCCCGGCGTGTGGAACAGCGGCAGCCGCGTCCCCGTCATGTCGAACGGGACATGGATGAAACCTGGGCGGCAGCAAGCGGAGCCATTCGCGATGTGCTCGAACGCAGCCAAGTATCCGCTGGCACTATCGCTGCTGTCGGAGTCACTGGGCACGGTGATGGCCTATATTTGGTTGACCATGGCGGTGCTCCGCTTGGCCCCGCAATTCTGTCGCTCGACAGTCGGGCCTTTGATGTTTGCGACCGATGGCGCCAAGCCGGATTGCTGTCTCAGGCGCTGGAATTGACGGGGCAACAGCCGTATACCTATGCCGCTGTCAGCCTGCTCAAATGGATCCAGGTGAACGAATCTGAACGATATACAAAAATCGGCCATGTGCTTTTCTGCAAGGACTGGCTCCGTCTCTGTCTAACAGGTGTCCCGGCGACCGATCCGACGGAAGCCAGTTCATCCTTTACCAATGTCCGCACCCAACAGTACTGCGCTGATGTACTCGAACTGTATGGTCTTGCGTCCATTGGTCACGCGTTACCGCCAATCGTGCCGTCTGCGGTGCCCGCGGGACGTGTCACTGCACAAGCTGCCGCGCTAACCGGTCTGAAGGAAGGTACACCGGTCGCCTGTGGATTGCATGATGTCACATCCAGTGCCTTGGGCATGGGCAATACGGAGCCAGGTGTTTTATCGATTACGGCGGGAACGTTCAGCATCAACGAGATCCTGTCTGATCGTCCGCAACTGGATCGGCGCTGGTCATGCCGGAACGGCATCCGTCCGGGCCAATGGATGAACATGTCGATTTCGCCGGCCTCGTCGAGCAATGTTGACTGGTTCGTGCGCGAATTTTTCGCACACGAAGCACGACAGGCGGAAGAACGAAGATGCTCGTTGTTCGACCTTATCGGGGATGAATTGCAGGCTGCATTCGCCGAGCCGAGTACTGTCAGATTCCATCCATTCCTGTTCGGTTCTCCCTTCGAGCAGCCCGCGAGCGCTTCGTTCTTCGGTATCCGCAGCTGGCACCGTCGCGCCCATCTGGCACGGGCTGTGCTCGAAGGCATGGTCTTCAATCACCGATACCACGCCGAAGCGCTGATCAGCGCTCTTCCAGCGCAGCGGGCGGGCCTGACCGGTGGAGGCTCATCAAGCTTAATGCTTGCCCAGTTGTTCGCCGACACGCTCGGGATGCAGATCGATATCCCGGAAAGTCAGGAGGCCGGTGCGCTCGGCGCAGCGCTCTGTGCTGGGGTGATCGGAGGGGCGTTCTCGTCACTTTCGGAGGCAGCCGCTCGTGCCTGCCGCATTCAGCGGACGCACTATCCGAACCCGGAACGCCGAGGCCAATTGACTGAGGCGTATACCCTCTACATGGATCTCATTTCAACCATGAGCCCACTATGGCCGGCGCTCGACCGTGCAGGTACTGCGCATTTATAGGAGGCGGGCGATGACCGAACGGACTCGTGAATTCTTTCTCGATCGGCTTGCGCAACGGCGCCATGTCAGCGTGCTAATTGTTGGTGGCGGGATTAATGGTGCAGGGCTATTTCGAGACCTGTCGTTGCAACAGATCGACTGCTTGTTGATCGATAAGGCAGACTTCGCCTCAGGTGCGAGTTCAGCTTCGTCACGGCTGATTCACGGGGGTCTCAAGTATCTTGAAACCGGGGAATTTCGCCTCGTTGCCGAGTCCACGCTGGAACGCAATCTTTTGCTGAAAAATGCGCCGCACTTTGTACGGCCACTGGAAACGATACTGCCGATTCATTCTTATTTTGGCGGCATCGTTGCGTCTACGCTGCGATTTTTTGGTGTCAAGTCGAAGCTCGCTGACCGTGGGATGATCATTTCAAAGCTCGGCCTTTCGATCTACGATTTTCTCGGCCGCCGTCACCGTACGATGCCACCACATCATGTAGCGCTCAGACGACGTTCTCTCCAGGGTCTTCCATTGCTCGACCCCGCCATTAAGGCAACCGCCACATATTTCGACGCACAGGTGACACAGGCCGAACGACTGAACTACGAACTGGTCTCCGATGGGCTGGCCGTTTGCAAAGAAGCCGCGGCGGCGAACTACGTGACTATCGACCATGTGCAAGGAGATACGGTCTGGTTGCGAGATCTTGTGTCGGACCGGCTCTTACCCGCCACCGCGACCGTTATCGTTAACGCAGGAGGCGCCTGGATCGACAATGTGAACCGATCGCTTGGCATCGAGCGAAGGTACATTGGCGGAACAAAGGGTTCGCATCTGATTGTGGGCCATCCCGAACTTCAGGCGCAGCTGCGAGGCCGCATGGTGTACTTCGGCTCGAAGGACGGCCGCATCTGTTTTGTGTATCCCTTTATGAATCAGCTCTTGGTCGGTTCGACTGACATACGCGTCGACGACCCCGAAGGGGCTCGGTGTGAGGACGGCGAGATCGAATACATGGTCGCTGTGTTGCGAGAAATCTTTCCCCGCGTGAAGCTGGATGCATCGAACATCAGATTCCGCTACAGCGGTGTGCGACCATTGCCGTATTCTGATTCCGCGGATCCGGGCGACGTCAGTCGCGATCACGTGGTGCATGTCGATCATCTGCCCGATACTTCGATTCCTGTGCTCTCGCTCGTGGGCGGCAAGTGGACAACATTCCGGGGATTTTCCGAGGTTGTCGCTGACGATACATTGAAACGTCTCGCGCGCTCGCGCGTGGCCAGCACCCGCGGGCGGGCCATCGGTGGCGGTCGTGGCTTTCCCCCTACGCCCGCAGATCGGGTAGTATGGATAACAGAGCTCGCTGCACGCAGCAGTATCTCGATCCAACGGGCTGAGACCTTGTTATCCCGATATGGGACGAGTGCGACTGCGGTCGCCTTGTTTTGTTCATTACTGCACGACGCGGTGAGCGATAGCCCCCTTGAAAGCGAGCCGAGCTATACAGCGCACGAAATTCGCTACTTTTGCGAAATCGAAATGATCACGCATCTTTCCGATCTGGTTTTTCGCCGAGCGGCGATTGCGCTATCTGGCCTGTTGTCCGGAGCGTTGTTGGATGAAATCGCTGCGATTGCGGCGCGGGTGCTGAAATGGGATTCGATCCGGGTGGGCCGGGAAATCGAAGCAGTTCGCAACACGGCGCAGCGCCACGGCGTAGTGTTACAAGATTGATGCTGGGGCTCTCGGAACAGAGCATGTTGTTCCCGCTGTGTCGACTCGGTGCTGCCCCGGCAGTGCCACTTTGCTTAGGCATTCGAAGCTGTCTTGCGTGACGGTAACCCGGATAAAATTCAGTGACAATCGCACGCAAGCCTACGCAAAGCGTTAGAGTAGGCTCAAGAGTTTTGCACGGGCGCGCCCTTTTTCGCCGATGAACTCTCACCGCATCTCCATTCAGACTTCCGATTTCGATCTTTCCGTCGAGATTGCAGCGCTGCGCGCCGCCGACAAACGGGTGGGTGCCGTGTGCAGCTTCATCGGCACGGTGCGCGACCGCAATGACGGCGACCTGATCAGCGCGCTGGAACTCGAACACTATCCCGGCATGACTGAGCGCGCGATCGAGGCCATGATCGACGAGGCGCACCGTCGCTTCGACATTCTGGACGCCCGCGTGATCCACCGCGTGGGGCGGCTGCTGCCACTGGATCAGATCATGATGGTCGCCGTGACGTCGGTGAACCGCGGTCAGAGCTTTCAGGCCTGCGAGTTCCTGATGGACTACCTGAAAACCCAGGCACCGTTCTGGAAAAAGGAGACCACACCGGAGGGCGAGCGCTGGGTCGATGCGCGCGTCAGCGACGATGCGGCGCTCGCCAAATGGGGTATCCACGCGAGCAACGCCTGAGCGCACAGGGTGGGTTTGGGCGGATCGACGCCCGCACATGAGCCCGGCCGGGCACTTGAAAATGCGGGGGCGGGCACCAGTTAGGTAGCCATCAGGAGCCCAATTCTCATGCGACAAGACAAACTCACGACCAAATTTCAGGAAGCGCTGGGCGAAGCCCAGACGCTGGCGCTGGGCAAGGACCACGCCTATATCGAACCGGCCCATGTGCTGGTGGCCATGTTGCGCCAGGACGATGGCCCGCGCGCGCTGCTGCAGCGCGCTGGTGTCAACGTGCCGGGCCTGCTGGCCGGCGCCGAAAGCGCCATGAACCGGTTGCCCCAGGTGCAGGGGCAGGAGATGGTGCAGGTCGGCCCGGACCTGGCCAGGCTGCTGCAGGCGACCGAAAAGGAGGCCCTCAAGCGCGGCGACGAATTCATTGCCGGCGAGCTGTTCCTGCTCGCCCTGACCGATAGCAAGGCTGAACTTGGCAAGGTGGCCCGGGAAAACGGGCTCACGCGCAAGTCGCTGGAGGCGGCAATCGACGCGGTGCGCGGCGGGCAAAGCGTGGACAGCGCCGACGCCGAAGACCAGCGCGAGTCGCTCAAAAAATACTGCCTGGACCTGACCGAGCGCGCGCGCCTGGGCAAGCTCGATCCGGTGATCGGCCGCGACGACGAGATCCGCCGTGCCATCCAGGTGCTGCAGCGGCGCACCAAGAACAACCCGGTGCTGATCGGCGAGCCCGGCGTGGGCAAGACCGCGATCGTGGAAGGCCTTGCGCAGCGCATCGTGGCCGGCGAGGTGCCCGATTCGCTCAAGAGCAAGCGCGTGCTCGCGCTCGACATGGCCGCGCTGCTGGCCGGCGCCAAGTACCGCGGCGAGTTCGAGGAACGCCTGAAAAATGTGCTGAAAGACCTGGCGAAGGACGAGGGCCAGACCATCGTCTTCATCGACGAGCTGCACACAATGGTCGGTGCCGGCAAGGCCGAGGGCGCGATGGACGCGGGCAACATGCTGAAACCCGCGCTGGCGCGCGGCGAGCTGCACTGCGTGGGCGCGACCACGCTCGACGAATATCGCAAATACATCGAGAAGGACGCCGCGCTGGAGCGGCGCTTCCAGAAGATTCTGGTCGGCGAACCGACGGTCGAGGCCACCATTGCGATCCTGCGCGGCTTGCAGGAGAAGTACGAGGTGCACCATGGCGTGGATATTACCGACCCGGCGATTGTTGCTGCGGCCGAGCTTTCGCACCGCTATATCACCGACCGGTTCCTGCCCGACAAGGCGATCGACCTGATCGACGAGGCGGCGGCCAGGATCAAGATCGAGATGGACTCGAAACCCGAGGTCATGGACAAGCTGGACCGGCGCATGATCCAGCTCAAGATCGAGCGTGAAGCGATGAAAAAGGAGAAGGACGAGGCCTCG
>SCRU01000090.1 GCA_004323695.1 Burkholderiaceae bacterium | reverse complement strand
ACCCGTTTACAAAGCGAACAGGAAAGTCAATGAAATCAACGGTCTACCCAGACCACCCCCGCGCCAGTGCTAGCTTTGCGTACCGTCACTTATTGCACTGAAAACGAGGAGACCCCGATGAGTGCGTCCCTGACTGCGCTATACGTCACCCCCAACCCAAAATCGTTCTGCGGCTCTTCCTGCATGAAGGCCGATACGCCATATTGCTCAAGGAGCAGGCGCACCACGGTGAGATCCTGCTCCAGCAAGGTGCGAGCCTCGCGGTAGTCGATTTCCCCGTCGCAGTGCAAATCGCCAAAGACCTTGCCAACCGCACAAGAAAAAGTGTCTTCGAGCGTCCTCGTAGGCTGCTCCATGGGCAGGAGGCTTTGTTGCACCTGCCTTGCCAGACCGGCAGCCGTGAGGCCGGCGATCTGCTTGTCGTGCCAGTTCACCATGGCCCGGGCACGCAGCGCCTGCGTGCGGCCGGTTGGGTGAGCACGTCGAACCGCGGCGTCCCATGCCATGCTATCAACGCTTGCGATCCTTTTTCCAAAGGCCTGCAGCGCCTTTAATGCGCCACTCTTGACACCGAACAAGTGCAGCATGCAATTGGCGGGAAGAACCTTGTCGATGGCCTCGATCACGGACAGAATGCCGTCACGGCCGCCAATCTGACGCCGGCAGACCGAACCTACCCCAACCAGGGCCGGCCAAGACTGCAGAGGCATGTTGCGTGCGCAGGCAACATAGTCTGACGCAGTCCAGCCTTGAATGACAGGCATGGGAGCGCTGAGTCCGCGTTGCGCGGCCCGCCTCGCACACTTGAAATAGTTGCTCAGTGTGGCGTCAATGCGCAATGTGCGAACCCCGGTATTGCCGGCAACTGCCTCCTCGACGCAATAGTCCATGGTGGCCCACCATGACCATGCTCTTGCCGCCACGAGTTCGAGATAGTCGTCGATTTCCCATCGGTACCCGCCGTAGCGGACCGCTGCAACGAAACCGGCGCTGTCAAGAGATGCGTCAACATCGTCGGGGATTCGCCTCGCAGCATCGAGCCGAAAGCCATTGAACTCCCTGTCGGCGCCGACCTTGGCGAAGGCGTTCGCCGAAAAGAGCAAAGGCAGACCGGTGGCTAGTCCGCGCTGCAGCAACTCGCCAGAGGGAAGCGGCATGCCAACCCGCACCTGGGGGACGTATCGCACTTGGGCTATCACGCGCGCCTCGGCTTACGCCCTTTCAGGGCGAGTGCTGCGCGAGGTTTCGAGCGACTGCTTGATGCGCTCACGCGCCTCCTTACCGGCCGCCGTCAGTGCGTAGGAGCCGGTTTCGTTGACTTCGATCAAGCCCTTGTCTTGTAGGGCGTAACGAGTTCTCGCGTAATTCGGCCGCATGAGTGTGGAGTTGTCTCGCTGCGCGACGGCCACGATGACGAACCGCTGAGCAGATGTCAGGCGCGCCACCGGCGTATGCCGCATGCTCATGCCGCGCCTCCAGTGGCTTTGACGATGGCTCTAGGCATCCGTTTCTTAACGGCCTGGATGGTGGCGGCGCTTGGCTGCGTGCGCCACGTGCCGACGACATCGCTCCATTCGATGCGACGCTTACTTTTTGTCCATGCCGTCATGTTGTTTCGGCCGATGTAGCCGCGCAAGGCGACGGCCTTCCCGTCTTCGCCGACGACAGTGTCAACGAGAAAGGCCATACGGGTGCTCGGCCTCTTGCCCTCCGTATCGCCAGCGCGGCGCACCAGCGCCCATGGATAGCCGTGATTGGTGTAGGTCGCGGGCAACTCACCCGGTGTGTGCCGCACGCTCATGCCTCGCCCCCGGGCGCATCGAGCTCAGTCCACCAGGGGAGTTCGAGTTTCATGCCGGCATCACGAAGAAGTCGTCGTCTTCGAAAATCAACCCGCGCATAGTCCCGCTTCGCAAGTCGCCATCATCGGCACCATACTTGTGCAATGCGGCGCACCTCGCGAACCCCTCGTTGCACTCCGTGACGGAGCCGATTTCCCCGACATTGGCGACGATCACGCGATATTCGAGCATGCGGCCCGACAGTGCACTCGTTTCGATCTGCATGTGCGGCCTCCTAAAGAAAGTCGTGATGGATTTTGTCCATCGCCGCGACCCACCCCTGGCGAAACCCGTCCTGCGTTTGCTGGTCATAGCCACCAATAGCGTTCGGCGGCGAGGTAAGCAGCACCCCGCGTACGGCGTCAAGCATGCAGCGTTGGCGATCAAGCAGCGATTGAATTGCACCGTCGATCTCATTGCGAAATGCGCAGGCTTCGCCTACTGTCATGTCGAGTTCACTGGCGACGCGGCTGAATTCAGCTCCGATGGTCGCTCCCTTGGCGACGGACAGTGCGACCTCTGTCGCGAGCCTGTTGATATCCTCAATGTTCATGCTTCTTGCCTCGCTTTCAACATGTTGGCGTCCGCCATCTCGTAGGCGGTGAACGCGATCTGCTCCATCGCCGTTCTTCCAGCGCGCGCGCCAGCATCGATCAAAGCGTCTGCGGCCTCCGGTGTGGCGTCCGAGCACGACGTAATGACTTCGGCGTGCATTGCCTTGGCGGCGAAGTAATCGCGCATCGTCATGTCAGTGATGTCCATTTCTTTCCTCTACGACGTTCACCTTACCGCCAGATTTGTGCTCGGCAACTCGTTGACTCAAGCCAATACGGCAAGCTCATCATTCGAGTCAGCCTCTAGGCGGGCGCGGTCTTTCAACACGTTGTGGACGGCGATCGGATCTGTACCGAAGATGTGGCACAAGTGCACGAAATTGCCATATGAGATTCCTTCTTGTGCGTTGGTGTGAACGAAGTGGGCAGCTTGTTTTGGAAGCATTTCGTCCTTGTCATCCAGAATCGCGTATTGCTGGACGGCGGGATGCTTCACCAGCCACGCGGCAATCTCTTCACCACGAAGGGTGGCCAGGGTAGGTGTCTCGCCGATCGCTGGCAGACCGAGGACTTGCCCGATCTCTTGCCATTTGAACTTCTCCCGCCACGACGACGAGACCACGATCGATATGTTTTCCGCTAGACAGAGGTTGCGCAGGAGGGAAATCGAGATCTCGTCGAAGCGCTGGCGATGCTCCGGAACAAGGTCATGAGGGAAGCCGCCGAACGCCACGTAGGTTCGGTAGCTATTTAGAACGCCATCGATGTCCAGGAAGATGACCCGCAGGCCACCGGTATTGAATGAGTCTTGCATGGATATACAGCCTAAACGCCCATATTGGCGGCGCAAACTCGGATACCCACCGAAAATCAGCCTCTTTCGCCAGTTGTAGATCTAGAGCTGGAGAGGCCATCAAGGCCGCGGGCTACGCGCCCGCATATCCGGGGATGACCAGACGCGCCGGCCGCTCGGACAACGGCAGACTCAACTAGGCGATGATTCGTAGTTGCGCCGTTGCTGCAGATCGCCGAGGTCGGTGATGTCCAGATCCAGTTTGCGGGACTTGATCGACCGGACAACGGCAATGCGCCCGATCTCGTCCAGCGCACGCAGTTCAAGCGACGGTGCGGTGCCCCGGTCGAGCGCAGCCGCTCCAGCGCCAAGAGGGATGGAACCGGCCTTCGGGTTGGACGGAAAGACGGCGGCAGCGCTTCCAGGAAATGCCGTGAGGGTGATCCTCGTGGTGGCGGCATTACAGGAGAGCATCATCCGCAGCAATTGCTCGTAGGTGATATCGAAGCTCACAGCGCTGCGCGTCGGCCCCGCGCCGGCGGCTGGTGCGGCTGGCACGGGGTCGGGAGCCAGCTGCATCGGACTTGAGCGCCGTTTGAGCCGGTCTGCTGCCAGGCGGGATCGCAACGCGATGGCCGCTTCTTTGAGTTCGACACGGGGTTCACTGCCGGGAAACACGCTGGAGGCAACGAATTGCGCTGATCGCGCTGCCGCGATGATGTCGTTGTCACCGCTTTGGTGGGACGAAGGTGTTGGATCTCGTGAAAGCATTTTCAGAAGTTGGAGCGGAATCGATCCCATAATCTCGCCGAAACTGTGAGCCGGGCCCTTGAATCACGTGTTCAGAGGCCCGTCATCCGCCCCGGGCTTGACCGGATCGGCGGCGCGCAGTTCACTGCGAATTTCCATCCACAGCCTGCCAAGCATGTTTTCCCCGCCCTGATTGGATCCCCACCCCCAGAAGCCATCGCGCCAGGAGTTTTCGACCAACTCTCGCTCGCCCGTGGCGAGAAGTTTGCGCCGCACGTACTCGTGCTGCTCAGCCTTGGCGCGCAGCAGCGCGCGCATGATCCCCACTTTCACGTTGTCCCAGTCCGGGCGCCGCATGGACGTCCAACGTTCGGCGAGCTTGAATGCCTCGTGAGCCGATGGGGCAAGCAATATACTGTTGGCCAAGGCGACCCGCTGATGCCTGTCATCGTCGCTCTCACCGGCGACTTCGTTCCGGAACTTCTCCCAGTGGTAAGCATGCTCGCTGGTAGGGAACACCAAGCCGCACCAGCGGACACTGAATGAACTGAAGTTCGACAGAATGTAAAAGTCTTGCTCGTAAAAGCAAACCACATCGGAAGTGTCCAATCCGTGGTTCCCGGCCGCAGCAGCCAGCGCGGATGCTCCAGTGGAGCCAACTTGAGCGTCAGTGAGCACCTGGTGGCTCGCCTTGTTAGAGCCATGATGAGGCTCCTTGCCGGTCCCATCCGCGCATTCACGCAAATTGCGGATGCGCGTGTCCACAGTTTGCATGGACCGCGAAACGGCCTCATGGGCAGCATCGAGCCGGTCCGCGTCCACGTCCAACTCCCGCTGGGTCTCGTAGTCACCACAATAAATGAGCGCAGCGAGTTCCCGCTCGACCTTGACTTCATTAAGCAGCCGCTGCGCCGCCTGGGCGAGGGACTCCGCGCTTTCAATGACCGTTTCATCCTCGGTTTGGCTGTTCGCAATTGCCGGCACGGGCGGCGCCGCCGGCGCGTCTGGGTCAAAGTCACTCGGCGGCAAGCCGTAGCCAACGAACGACAGTAGATGCTGTGCGGCGCCAATGATCGTCCGCTCGTCTTCATTTCCGAGTGGACGGCTGCCAGACAGCCAATCATGTCCAATGGACACAATATCTTGCCCGTTCACATTAACGGTGACGGACCAATATTGCGGCATGCCGATTGATTGACTTTCTGGGGCAACGTTGGCGGCGATTTCACTCATAAACAGTCTCCTGTTGCGACGCGAACCCATCGGGGACGTCGAATAAACGAAGCGCGCCGCGGAGCGGCCGAAAGGGCAGCGGCTGCACATTGCACAGCTTGAACCCGTAGCACCCTTCGAGGTGCCACCAAGATTCCCGTTGATGCGGCGGCACGCAGTCAACCAGCGTTGCCTTGCCGATGATGCCGCCGCGTTGCAGTTCAGACATCGGCGGCAGTTCGATGGTGGGGCCACCGACGCTCCAAAGTGGGTCCTGCGCATCCTCGTACTCGTCACGGGTCATGCCCTTGGCCGCGTGCAGCAGCAGCGGACCACGATAGTTGGTTGACCACCCGCGGTTCTCGATGTCCTTCAACTCGCCCTCGAACGCTGCGGCGAGTCGATCATCGTCGTGTAAATCGGGGCGCACGATGAGCCACGCCCATGGTTGGCGAATGCTGATCGCCATCATCGCGCGATCTCCTCGAGGTCCCTGCCGCGGCTCTCAATTCCGCGCGCAATGGGGTCAATGCCGGGCCGCATGGAGGTAAGCTCCCCGGCGATGTGCCTGTGCCAGTTTCGCAATACCGCCGCGCTGCTGATAATGTGGTGCCGGGTCTTCTCTTGATCGCCGGCCTTCAACGCCGCGAGAGCTTTCCCGGACAAATACCCGAGCAGCCAGAACCAATCTTCCGGCGCTTTGCCTGCGTCATGCGCCGAGCCCCAGCGCTCTTGCTGATGCGCGGCTTCCAAGTCGACTGCTCGCATCCAGTCTTGCGTTTGGGGCGTGTTGATGAGTTGGTGCAAGCGCTCCACCTCTCGCTCAAGCTCGGCGTTGCGGCTCGCGAGACTGTCACGGTCCCGCGCGAGACTTTCAACTGCACCTTGGAGGGGAGAATCGTTAAGGCCCTTCGTTGTCACCGCAATGACGCCGTTGGTTGGCACGTCAGCGGGGCGCCAGATGTGGCCGCAGCCGCCGGCCGCAGGCACACACAAATGCGAGCGATGCGTCTCGACCTTGCCGCCCCAATGCTCCGGGGTGTCGATGTGCTGCATCCCGCACGCCGGGCAGAAAAGAATCACGTCTATCGGTGCGGACGAATCCAGCGGTAAGCCATCATGAGTCACGCTCTCCATGGCTTTACGATGCTCCCCATTGAATCAGCGGTGTCGAGTACGGCAGGAACAATGGATGCCTGGGATCCCTGTCTTTGGTCAATCCGAAATGCATGATTGGCTTTCCACTCTCAAGCAGCCTGAGCATCATGGCCTGGTACTCGCCTCGCAATGCCTTTGGTACTTTCGTCGTCGCACCCCACATCGGAACCAAAATGTCGGCGTCGGCGATGATCTGATAGATGTGGGCGGTGTTGTCCGGGCCAACCGGGTCTTTGACCCGGCCGAGCTTTCGCACATCCTTGGATCGGTATGCAAAAACGTTGCCCTTGATGATGCGTCGCCAGCCATTCATCTTGGCGAACCCAATGTCCTTGCGCATCGTTGGGTCGTTCTCGATCGCATCTGCGTAAGACGGGTTGATCCCGAACAGGCCTGCAACAACGCCGTCTAGCTGCACATCGCGCTCGATTCGATAGCGATAGAGCCCGCAGGGGCTGATTACTGCCATGCTCATGGCCTTGCCTTTTTGGTCGTAGGGCCCGCGACGCATGGAACGACCCGCACGTCAGTGTGAGCCCACTCGATCTGCCGCAGCGCATTCTCCGCAAGCTCGCGCGAGTGATGCCAGCTCAGCACCAGCAGATCCCCGATACCCTCTGCGCGCATACGCTCGATCGCCGACAACGCCTCCAGCTTCTTTTCGGCAACATAGGCATCAGCGCTCGGTGCGCGTTCCACGGCCTCCTTGGCGAGCTCGATCTCGTAGTCCTTGCACTGGGTAACGTAACCACTGTGGTTGATCCGCAGCCCGCCAACGCTGCTCTTCGCATTGCGGACATACACGGAATACCTATTGCGCGCGCGCTTTTCTTCGAACGGCCACTCGGCGTCGTGCCTGGTCTGCATGGCATCGGCCACTTTGGGGCCGCTTCGCCGGCCAATCACGGCGTGGGTATAAGGCCGGGCGCTGGTACGCGTGCCTTCCGCACCACGCACCGTGTAGGTGAATTTCATTGCACCGTTCCTTGTTGCAGTTTCATGCAACCAGGTTACTCGCACAGGCCGCGTGCGCAAGCATGCTGTTCCCGCATCCGGAGCGATCACGATGGAAACCTCGCCCCTCCGAAATCCACGGGCCGAACCGCCATATCGACGCCAATGACAGTCTCCCGCACAGTCTCTTGGATCGGTGCATTTGCGGACTGTGGTTGCTCTATGACCCGGTCCTGCTGCTTGAGCGCGGCCATGATCTCCTCTGCTTTCGGCGCGTCCAGGTGACGTTGGATCGCCGCCATCATGGCGTTTTGTGCGCGACGCATGGGCCGGGCAGAGCGCAAGAGCCGGGCACAACATTGGGCGCACTGCATGCGATACCCACCGTGGAAGCGATATGCCAGGTAGGCGGTGCACTCGGGGCAGTCGTCCATCGCGCTGATGCGCCTTATTTCTTCGCCGCGCTACGACGCGCCGCCTTTACTGACGCCTTGCTCTGAGCGTCCGAAGGGTGCCTGAGGGTGGGCGAATCGGCCTCCGAGTCCTTCTCGAAGACGCCACTGTTGTGAAGGGCAAACCAAATCAGCCAAAGCGCCGCCACAACGATGAAACATAAGAACGTAATTGTTGCTCCCATTTCAGCCTCACTTAGGTACGAATGAAGTCGAGCTTCGGCTCACCAGCTCGTCGCCCGTCAGTTGGTCCTGCATGGACAACGCAATGAGTGCAAGCTTCCATCCGTTCCAAGCGGCATCCACTTCAGCATTGGCATAGTGCCCATGCTCGCCTATTGCGAAAAGCGCAGAAGGCTCGAACCGCTCAAGAAGCCGGATCACATCGCTTTCAAATCGCTGACGAAGCGGACCGACAGGAGGTATATGGACCCAGGGAGCTACCGCCTCGGCGAGCGCCGCGGAAAACTCGTTGCCGCTGTGCGCTTGCAGTTCAGGAGCATCCAGGCCCTCATGGCGGGAGCCGGCGTTGCCAGACGTTTTTTTTGCTGCAGTGTCATGGCTGGGCGCACCGAACCGGGACTTGTAGGAACCCCAGAAGACGCACACGAAATACATGCCGGCCAGCAGGGCGAGCACGAGCAGGGAACGCCACGGCAACTCGCTCACGGCCTTACCTCGCCAGACAAGATGCGTGGGTTGCTACAGCGGCGATACGGCCGAAATTGATCAATTGCAGACATGAGCATCAGGTTCGCATGCTATCGAGGAAGGGTTACGGCGAATGACCAGGAAATCACGGCGCATTTCGTTCCGCAGAACGGGCCGGGTGAGCCCGTCTACCCTCCCGCAGGTGTGATGGATGACTTTGCGGATCGGGTCGGCCGTTGCCGGCGTACGCGAGGGCATGTCGGCCCGTCGGTTGCATATAGGACTCACCGGCAGCCTGCGCGCAAGGAGTATCTTGGAAACTGGCGCCGTCCGGGGTCTGGCAACGGTAAAAGGCGTACGCGGGCATGATCGAAACCAATGCAGCGGCCAGGCCTATGGACTTGACGAACTTGCTCATAGCTGAGGCCGGCCGCTATGTAGTGACGTGAGATACGAATCGCTCATTGAACGCACTGATGTATGAGTAGATAACCCCAGTCTGACGGCTCAAGGGGCCGAACAGGCATCGAATGCAGACGAGTTGAACGTCGCATTGTGCATATGGTGATCGGCCTCCTCAGCCACCGAATCACACCCCGCGAACCGCGAATCAACCCCGAGTTTGCTGCGGGCATACTCTTGGCAATTACTGATGTGCTGGGCCTCCGTGAGGTCGCCCCGCATCGACAGGAGCATCTCGGCCGCAATGTCGATGGCCTCATCGTCCAGCGTGGCGCAGGGTGATTTCGGCGATTGCGATGACTTGCGGATCGTGCGGACAAGGTACGGCAGATCAGCGGCCGTGATCACGCCTGGCGGCATGCTGGGCTCGATTTCGACGCCATTGCAGGGCAGGAACACGAAGTATTGAAGGCGTATTTGCTTGGGCATGATCGACCGCAGGGTCGCCATCTTGAATGCGCCTTGAGCCGACGGGTCACGGAGCTGCTGCAACTCGTTCGAACCCTGTGGCCGCAGAAACCAGCGGGTCGGCGCGTCGGGCACCTTTTCCCGGAAGACGTAGGCGTCGTGCCACGCCTTGATCTCGAAGATAAAGATACCCGCCGGGCAAACCACGATGGTGTCGATCTCGGCTGTCGCGAGCGCAGAGTCGGCCGGCAACGGGATGATCACGTTGCGCAGCACGCGAAGCTTCGGGAAAACGGATCCGAAGGCAGTGACAAGCTGCTGGGCGCCGATCGTCTCGGAACTGTTGGAATAGGTCGAAGACATGACAAATCCTGTATTGGAGATTGATGTCTCACTCTTGCACGCGCCGGCGCCATAGCAAGCAGCCCATCGTTCCCTAGTCACCTTGAAGCTTCGCCCAACAAACGCGCGGCCCGCTCATCAAGCAACTCATGGAGAACCTGTGCGTCCCTCGCAGCATCAACAGGATCGCGGGCCAGCGCGGACGCGAGAGCGTTCTTGAGCCAGAACGAGACCGATGGCGATGCCAACATTTAACGAGAATCGCACGTCTTCATCGGTGCACAACTCGCGAAAAACGACGTTGGGTCGGCTTGAATCGACGAAAGTCGCTCGGAGTGAGTGCCAAAGTGCTCAATCCACTTGTCGAGGGTGCGCGTTGCTTCGCCATGGGATCGCGCGAACACGCCAGTGGCCAGATCGCGGCCCACAGCGCTGGCTACGCTGCTACCGTGCTGCCTGGCGTTCAGCGACTCGACCCGGGGGTTCCGGCCAGTCCAACCATCGCGGGCGAGCAATCCGGCCAAATTTGGCCGGATTGACTTGCGGATTTCAAAAAAGGCCCATTCGCATGTGTTATTCATGCGAGCCAGCAGACTTTTACATAAAAAAATGGGCGCCATGCCCATGCAACCTACCGCCCGAAAGGCCAAATCACCGCAACCCCGCCAGCGCGCCGCCGCCGCCGAGGTCCTCGGAGACGTACCGGGGCCTTACGCTCAGGCCGCCTTGCAGCACTACTACGAGCGAGGAAGCAAGGAAGTCATCGAACGCAACAACTGGCGCACGCTGTCGTTTGTGATGGCCGGAGCACTGCTTTTGTGCGCCGCCGCGTTCTGGCAGCTCATCCCGCTCAAGACCGTTCAGACAGCGCTGGTGTCCGAAGATTCGACCGGCCGTGCCCAGGTACGGTTTGCGGGAGGAAACTGGACACCTGATGCGAATATGAAAGCGGCCTGGCTGGCCGATTGGACGCAGGCGCTCACCGAAGTCAATGCCGCTACTTGGGAGCGCAGCATCGCCAAGGTCACCCTGTTGTCGATCGGGACTGCGCGAGACCAGATACGCGACTACCTGCACTCGCCCGGCAATCAGCCGGCGGTATTGCTCAAAGACAAGCCGACCTACGTGCGCGAGTTCCAGCTGCGATCGGTCAATACGATCTCCGAGAACGTGATTCTCATTCGCTACACCTTGACCAGCTGGCCCAGCCCGGGCTCGCCGAAGCAGGTCGATGCCTACGCGTTGACTGCGACCCTGGCCACCGAGAAACCGGAGTCCAGTGCCGACGCGCTGGCCAACCCGACGGGACTTGTGGTTTCGAATTTCAACATCGCTCAGGACACGATGAAATGACCCACACCTACAAACACTCCTTGGCGATGCTTGCCATTGTCGCGGCCTCGAGTATCGCTGCGCTATCGCCGGCCCCGGCATTCGCGTTCCAGTATGCCAAGCTCGACCCGCTGTCGGTGCCGATCTCCGGGCCGCTCGACCCGCGCATCAAGGTGTACGCATACAGCCCCGACGTGGTCTATACACTGCCAGTCTCCGTCGGCCTGAACACCCACATCATGATGGGGCCAAACGAGAATCTGACCGAAAAACCGCAATTGGGTGAAACCATCCAGTGGCGCGTGACGGGCAACGAGAAGAATCTGTACATCAAGGCGCTCAAGCCAGGCGTGACGACTTCTCTCTCGCTCGTGACGAACAAGCGGGATTACGAGTTCCAGTTGGTCTCCACGAATTCGCCGAATGAGCGTGTCGCCAAGGCGTATTTCACCTATCCGGACGAGCAACAGAAATTCGCGATGCACCGCGAACAGCAGCAGCAGGACGCCGCTGCGCACGCCAAGCAACTGAAGGCGCAGAACCTGGCACCTGACGCCATGGACCCGTCCCTGCTCAACTTCAACTACAAAGTGGAGGGAGATGCGGACTTCAAGCCGACCGCCATTTACGATAACGGCACCTTCACCTGGATGCGCATGCCAAAGTCGCAGGACCTGCCGGCCGTCTTCATGGTCGAGTCTGACGGCAAGCTCATGCCCGTGAACTACACCGTACCGGATCGCGTCGGCGACCGGGACGAGATCATCATCGAGCGCACGGCGCTGAAGTGGGTTCTCAAACTCGGTAAGTCCGAGGTGCGTGTGTTCGCGACCAAGTAACGGGCCTGAGTCATGGCAAAGCCGATAACAGACCCCATGCGCGAGGACCGAAGCGACATTACGGACGTCGACATCTCCGGCTCGGAGCACGAAGAAATCAGCAGGGGCATGCCCGCGCGAAACTACAAGATGTGGTTGATAGCCGCGGGCGCCATCGGCGTTGCCGGCATGCTGCTTTGGCCCGGCAAGCATCCTGGGCCCAAGCCTCCGTCGCAGAACCAGAACTTGTCACAGGGCGGGAACCCTGGGGATAAATTCGTCAAGGCCCTAATCCAGGACGCCAACACGCAAAAGACACCGGCACCCATTGTGGTACCTCCGGCAGCCACCGTTCCGGCAGCTTCCGGCACTGCCGCGTCCTCCCTGTTCGGGAAAACCGATGGAGGCGAACCGAAGATGACGCCCGAGCAGGAGCGCGAGGCCCGGCTGCAGACGATCATCGCATCGCCCACAGAGGCCGTCGGTGTGAAGCTGGACCATCACTTTGATACGGGTCAATCGCCAAACACGGCGCAGGACGGAGCACTGGCTGCGCAAGCCAAAAGCGTCACCGACGCGCAGAAGGCGTTGGTGGATACCCTCAAGGCGGGAGGAATGAATCAAGCCGGCGCGCACGCCGCACAGGGGCCTGACGCCTCGGGATTGCCAGGCGCCAAGAAGGCTGACGCCAACTTCCTGCAGACCGCGGGAGAGAAGGGGATTCAACCCGCGGAGCACATGAGCAACGCGCACCCTGGCCTCGCGTTGTACGAGGGAACGATTGTGCGCACCGTGCTGGACAAGGGGATCAACACCGACTTGCCCGGCAGTATCCGCGCACATGTCACCAGCGACGTGTATGACTCGGTGTACGGCACCCATCTGCTGATACCGCGCGGATCGGTCGTTATCGGGGAATACAACACGGGCCTCGTGGCGGGCCAGGACCGCGTGCTGGTGGCGCTGACCCGCCTGATTCTTCCGAACGGGCAAAGCGTGAGCTTGATGGGGACGCCCGCCGAAGACGGGCAGGGTGTATCAGGGCTTCCGGCGGATATCGACAACCATTACCTGAAGATCTTTGGGGCATCGCTGATGGTGGGCGCTGCATCCATGCTGCTGCCAAACCAACAGCAAAACATCACTGTGAACATGTCTCCGTCAGGAATTCAGGAGGGCGGCACGGTGTTCGGCACGACCCTGCAAGAGGCCATAACCAATCTGTCTAAGCGCAACTTGAACATCCAACCGACCGGGACGGTAGACGTCGGCGCGGCATTCCTCTTCACCATCACGCGCGACATCGTCATGGACGACTACGCGGGCCGCTTGCAGCCATGAAGTCCACGACCATCCGCCTTGTAGCTGGGGCGAGCGTGTGCGCAGCGGTCTTTTGCATTGCAGGCTGTGCGGACAACTATGGCGGCACGGCGTCCGACCCGGCCTTGCACTTTGCCCGGACGACACCGGCAGGTATTTCGTCCGCCTGGCGCGAGAGCGGTGTCGTCTGGATCGTGCCCACCAAGAACACAATGCTGGATGAGGCCAGCGGCGAGGACGGCAAACCGGTGAAGATCGAGGCCTCGGGATCCTATCTCAGCATCGCCTCAGCATCGCCGGTGTTCAGGATTCGGGTCGATGGCTCTTACTTCGTTACGTTACGAGTCCCGTTGAAATGAAGCGCATGGGTCTGCGTGCCGCCACCTTTCTCGCCTCTTTGTTGGCGCTTGGCGAATGCAGCAAAGCATCGCCTTCAAGTCACAGTTCGGCGCAAGTGGTGGGATCAACTCCCGGACTCGCGATTTCTAAGCCTGGCTAGGATTCGTGGCACTGCGCGCAAGCCCGCTTGTGGCTCGAACACCCTCCCCGGTGCCGCGGCAGATCATGCAGCACACACAGAAGTAGGCGCGCTGGACATGGGCCATCCTGCTCCTGCGCTCGTCGCTTTGGGTGTAGACATTCCTGCCTACCTCCCAAAGTATTCCCGCAGATCGCCAGCTTCGAGCGTGTGCAGCTGCCCCTGATCATCCCGAATCCTCAAGAACGGTGGGTCCGCAATCGGGTGCATTGAATCCACCTTGTAAATGCGGCCGGCCGTGCAGGCAACTTCAGTGGTTCCTTGCATCACTAGATCGCGCGCGCACGTCAGGAAACTCCCAGTCGGGATTGACCAGATCAGTCGATCGTCAGCGTCACTCATGTGATAAGCCGCGGCTATTTACGAGCTTCATGCCGATTCTTGGTGAACTTCGCTGTGTCCCCGCTCTCCCATAGACGCCGCGCGGCCTCGCGCACGCCGAGTGACAGGTTGCCACCGCCGATCTTCTCCAGAACTCGCACGCCCACAGGGTCGATCATGACATTGCGGCGCTCCACCTGAGTGGCCCCATCGGCAGCTTTGACGCCAGCGCCAGGAGCGCGTCTCTTGATGAGTCTCTCTTCCATTTCAGACCCGGTGATAGGGATAGGCGTTGTGGCGTTCGCGCCAGAGGGCAGCAATCGCGTTCATGCGAGAGACGCCTGCGATCACTCTGCGGCAGTCGCCGTCCGTCTCTGGATCATAGGGTGCGTTCACATCGGCTCTCCACGTTCCGTCAAGCGCTTTGTCAAAGCCACCGACGCACTCGTAGCCACCAGGCGTCGTCGGCCCGTAGGAGCAGCGGCGATTCAGAAAACCCGGGGCATCATTGGCCGCGTAGTTCCCGTTCAATTCGACGAAGAACATGCCGTCGTCGAGAATCACGTGATCTTTGTGCATCGTGAGCGATACTCCTGCATTAATTATACACACGAATTATTGAGCCCTGCGGCGATATGCTCAAGGCAAGGCAGCAGCTTCGATTTCCCGGCGCAGCACTTCCTGTTGCGCGGTCAGTAATTTTTGAAAAGACCAAGTCTGATCGCGCTGTCCATCGGGATCGCTCCCGATCCAGCCGCGCAGCTCGTCATTGGACGCCTCCAAGGCCGCAAGGTAGGTCGTGCCCTCGTGCTCACACGGCTTGATGTTCAACCCACCAACCTCGATTTCGTCATCTGGGCGGAAGCCCTTGCGGATCGGGCCAGAGCATCCAATCTCCCAGTGGCACGCGATCGTCAGCACACCGGTTATCCGCACCCGGCCGCGCCACGGGCGCCCCTTGGCAGCAACAACCTCGATCAGCGTGCCAACATACGTGCCATTGGCGGCAGTCCAGGCCGAGACCATTCGCCCGAGAAACTCCTGTGCTTCCGTTTTGTTCATGAGCTACCGCACCCTGCCCCTTCCACCAGAATCCTGGGCAACGCCGGCGTCACCACAGGAGCCTTGTCGATCTGCGCCATGGCTCGCTTCGAGAAGGGGATCAACACCGAGAGTTTCAGCTTCAACCAAGGGTTGTGCGCTTTCCAGATCATCGGGTCGATCCGGTTGAGGATTTGGTTACCCGTGTACACACTCAGCAGATTCCAGTGCTGCAGCACGTCCGGCAGATCATCCACAGCACAGGCCGCCACCAGGGCCAGCTCGGCTGGATTGGCCGGGTAGATGCCCACCCAGTAGCTCGCCACCGTACCGTTCAGGTGGCACAACAGCTTTGCGCCACGGCCTTGCCCCCCAAGGACAACGCCTGCCGCGTTGTACCGCTGCTCCCAAGTGCTTTTCTCCATGCTCAACCGCCGAAGGAATTGGCGGGTTGTGTGCTTGGGTGCGTGGATGTCGCCACCCACCCCCATGGAGCGAACGCCGCCCACGCCGCCTGTGAAGTGCGTGAATGTTTCATGGAGGCCTTCGTCCACCCACAGCACATCATGGCCGCACCAGCTCAGCAGCGTAGTGGCATTGGCCTTCACGCGATCCCTGTACCACGCCTTCACCTCATCCTTGCGGTCGTTGAACTCCGCCGCGGCCAGCTCGCCGACGTGCGTGGCGAAGTTGGCCCGCGCGATGAACTTGCGGTCGGCCTCTATTCGCTCGCGGCTCCCAAAATTCGTGGCGTCGAGCTTGACCAGCGCGGCCCGGTTTCCCAGCTCGCGCTCCTGCTGCCAGTCCGTGAGGCCGTGGTATCCAGGGCTTGTCGTGCTGATCTCGCCAGTCTCGGTGTCCAGGGCGAACGTGTGCTCAGGGGCGGCCAGCAGGTTGAGCGCTTCGTCCGGGACATGGTGCCCATACCGATCCTCCATCCAGCGGTTGGGCTCGTGACATTTCTTGCCCACCTCGTCGTCCGTAACCGAATCCGCTGCCACATCGGCCTTGCGCAGTGCGGGCAGGCCGACTGGCTGGTAGGCGGGAACCGGCAGATTCGCGGTCTTCGCATGCTCGATGAGGGCGTCCTGGGACTTCAGCATCTCGGCGGTGTATGAGAGCTGTGACGCCTTGTAGCCCCGGCGCCAGAACTTGTCCACGATCAGGTCGAACATCATGGACACCCACACCAGCTCGGGCGGTGGAAGCTCCGCAATCGGCTTCAAGGGCAGGGCGGCGCTCTGGTAAGCGACCAGACCGCGCTGCTCGGTCTTCCTGAAGTACAGCCGCCCCGATTCTTCGTTGTACTCCACGCCCAAGAGGGCATACGGGAACCAGTTGCGCGCCGCGCGCCTGTCCAGATCGCGGTCAGGCCTGCGACTCATCATCCCTTGCAGGGGATGGGAATACTCGGGCACGTCCGTGAGGACAAACAGGTTGCCGCCGTTGCGAATCACAAAGCAGAAATAGCTCTGGTAGCCATCCGGGTGCCGGATCAGGTTTAGCGACACGCCCGAGGGCATGCGCGTTGCAGCCGCCAGCATGGAGTTCACGTTCCACCACTGATGCACCACCCGGTTGTAAACCGGGCCGACATCCTCGGCCTCTGGCAAGCCGTCGAGGAACTGATCGACGCGCAGCTTCTCGATGCCGCGCAGCGCATCGCGCCGCAGCAGTGCAATGCTGTCGTGGGTTTGCAGAAGCTGCTGCACATCTTCGCGCTCAGCGGCGCCGTAGTCGTCCAGGGCCTCGGCGATGGCAGCGATGAACCCATCCCTGGCTTCCACCAGCTCCGGCCTGCCCAGCAGCTCCATTAGGACGCGAGGTTTCACCAGCCTCTCGGACACGCCGTGGGGGTCGTTGAGCAGCGCGAGCATGCTGACCTCGCGCTCCGCGAGGTAGGTGTTCAAGAAGTAGCCCAGCAGCAGGTTGGCCGTAATCTCGCTCGGATCGAGGTCGATGGCCTCCTGTAGCGCCTTGAAGGTTTCTTTCAGTTCCCAGGACGAGATCGTCATGCTCGTCGCGTTGGGATCGACGCCCGTGATCTGGCGCCATAGATCAAGGGCTTGGAGCAGCTTGGATTCAGCCATCGCGCCCAGCCTTAGTTCACGTCGCTGTCGGTCTGTTTCAGATCGCGGGCGACATCCTGCATTTTGACGTGCAGTTCTTCCAAAATGGTCGTGTTGAACTGATCCACGTCATCCCACTCACAGGACATTTCCAGAACCTGCTTGCTCAACGTATCCAGCCGACGCGCGTGGCGCGAGGCAAGCTGCTTGACTGTTGGTGTGCTCATAGCCATCCCTTAAACGCAGATGGCCTATCGTTACACATTAATTAAAAACGGCAAACCCTCTTAGGCTCAGAAATACCGCTTCCCGCTCGCCCCGCGCAGCATGTTGCCCTCGGGGTCAATGCGCCACGTCAGCGCGCGGTGCCCATGGCCTGCGCAGCGATAGGTCGTGGTGCTGTCCAACGCAATATAAAGCGCCAGCGTTTCGCGTGCGCACGTTGGACACTCAAGCACAGGAGCGCTCTGCACTTGTGCGGTCTTTCGGTCCTGCCAGTCCGCCAGTTTGATGATTTCAGCCATGTGTCGATCCTCTTTGTAAGCCTTCAATTGCCGCCGCTCGTCGGCCAACTCGCTATCGTGCAGGAACCTGGCCGCGCCGCGCACCACCTGAGCCGGTGTGCGCCCGTAGCCACTCCCACGCATCCTCTGGAGTGCCCAAGTCGCCAGTAACGCGGCGGCGCATAGTCATGGCGCTGCACTCGCGCCATGTGATCTCGACGGCGCCGGCGTCCGTCGCACGCGCTCGCTTGCTGAGCGCGATGTCGTAGTGGCTATCGTGCCGCGGGGGAGACTGGTGCCACCGACGCGCGACACCGATTCGATCGGCCATCGCGTGAAGCTCATCGTCTGAATCGGCGATCATGTGGCACATCACGTAGCGCCCAAAACTGGCGCGCATGTCGTCGACGAAGACTGTCACGCGAGCCCCAGTAGTTCATGATGCCGCCGCAGATAGAGACGTGCCGCCTCCCTCGGCGACATCGGATGATCGACGTGAAATTCCTGGCTCGGTTCGATGCCTTCGAGCGACGTCCAAAGGCCTCCCGCACTGTGCATCAGGTCGCGTTGCTCGGTGCGCAGCGCTACCAGGTCAGCGCGCTTCACCTCGGGCGGCATTTCAAGGGGTAATCCAAACTGCTCCATGATGACAGCTTCGACGCGTCGCTCGATCTCCTTGTATTGCGGGATCAAGCGTTTGAGAGGGCTCGCCACGTCGCCTATCAGTGCCTCTGCGTCATCGTGATGCAGCGCATGGAAGGCGAATTCCGGTGGCGCGAGGTAGGACGTCAAAACTGCGTGCTGGGCCACGCTGTAGAAGCTGTGACAGTGGCCTGTAAAACGGCAGGTATGGGACAGCGCATGTGCGATGTCTTCGACGGGAACGGGCGTGCGCTCCGGGTGCTCGAAGCTAAAGTAGGCACCGCTGACCAGCAGAATGGTTGGGCCGATCGACTCCTCGCGGATCGCAAACTCGTCGAGAGAGCGGGCGCCGACGGTGCTCTCCCGCATCTCGTTATCGGTTTCTAATGCAAGCGGCATCACGAGCCCTCCACTACGAGGCTAGGGGCCAAAACTGCTAAGCGGCGTGCCAAGACCTCGCCGGCGATTTGGACAAGCCGTTCACCGAACTGGGCTTCCGTGATCCCGCGCAGCTCAGGCATGTGCTCGGCCGCATCCGGGTGGCCGCTGTTCCAGATCTTCTCCAGTGCATCTTTCATCGCGGATGCTGATGGTGCATGATCTGTATGCTTATCGGCGGAGGCCACTCTTCGCTGCCTGGTAGCCCGCAACGCCTTGGTCCGATCCGCGAGCAATGTGATGATCGCGAGATTTACCTGCTCCTGAAAGGAGGCGTGCTCCAGGATGCTCACGCTGCGCATCGCGCCAGTAAAAGCGCGCTGCCAACCATCCACTCCATCGCTTGCCGCGGCCTGGGCAATCAGCTCGGCGTGTTCTTTGATTGTTTTCATCCAGTCACTCCGTTCTATTTGCGGCCAATTGCTGCACATCCTCGCGTAGGTCTGCATCTATTCAACACCGGGATGGAAGACACGCAAACCTTCCAGCGCGCTCTCACAGGTCTCCCGGAGCCGGGCAACGTGCACGGAGCCTCGTATCTCGCTGATGTCTCTGCTGGTGTGGAATGCCAGCGCATGCACCAAGTCTTCATCGGTAATTCGCGACGGAGGGCGTGCCGCGACCATGATGCGGTACAAGCCCTTAACCCAGAGTTGCAGGGCAACGCGGTCGTCTCGCTTGGGCTGCGGGTGAGTCGCCATGTATGCGCTCGCATGCAGCAGCATATTTGGGTCCGCTTCGGCTGGAAGAAGGCACCGCGTCGCAACCGCACCGGCTGGCGGGAAGGCATCCTCACCGGGTGCAGGCACCGATAACTTCATCGGGCCGTCCCGGCGATAGCGCACCGCTCACGCAAAGTCGCGATACCCGCCTCGGCGAGTTCGAACGCGGCGGCCTGGGCCGCGGTCTCGGCGATCCAAGGCGCACCTTGCGCGTCGTCCAGCAACTGGTCGACGGCCACTCTGGCACGGGCTCGCATCGATGCCAAGGCCGCCTCGACGTCGGCGTTGCTGGCAGCCGCGACCTCGATTCTGCAGGTGCGCACCATGATGGTCATCGCAGCGTAGGCAATTTTGGATCCGAGTGAGTCGAGGTTTTCGAGGTTCATGGTTGGTAGGCTTGTGGTTCACGGAAATCAGGCAAGATCGAACAAGTCGCCTTGGGAAAATTGGGGCAACTTCGTGACCGTATCGCTGGGCGTCACCGCCTGATCAGGCTCATCGTCCGCAGGAAGGTCGTTCTCCCACGAAGACGGGGCAGCATCCTCGGTTGCATCGACGTCCAGCGCATGTTCTTCCGCCATATCGCCGAGGTTCATCGCGCGCATGAAGTCGAGCGTCGTACTGTTGAGCATGAGCCATTGCTGCGCCCGGGTAATGGCCACATACAGAAGGTTGACCTCTTGCCGGTCCAGCTTGTCCGGCGGCAGGAGATTGCCCCTGTCATCGAGAAGTACCGGGAAGTCCTCAGCGAGCCGAACGACCGGCAGGGTTAGGCCTTTGCAGCGGTGCGCGGTGGAGAGAATGACGTCAGCCTCGGACAGCATCGGGTGGCACGCTGCGTGGATCGCATCGATCAGGTCAGGGATCTGTGAACCGTAGGTAGTGACGATCTTCAATAGTCGCCGCACCTCGAGGTCGCGTGATTTTTCCGCGTAGTCCTGCAAGGCCGCAAAGTCCTTGAAATTGCGGAGAAATGCGTCTCGGATCGAGTCGGTGTCGCCGGTGACTAGCCGCCATGTGTCGATGATCTTCTCGAAGCCGTAACTGTTCACCCCGCCGGCAAAGCCCAGCGACTTGCCCGCCTTAACGGCGGAAACCGCTTCGGAGAATATCTCGGCGTTCGTGCGAGCAATCACGGCATGCCGGGGCGGATCACGCGGCAGAGCCCGCACCACGGTATCGAAGCCGACGCCTTCCAGCGGCGTCGTCTCTGTGAAAAATCCCCAAAGCAATGCATTCGCGATGCGTGCAATCCGCGGGCCGAATCGAAAGCTCTGGGTCAGAGAGAGCACCCGGGTGGCCTGGGCCTGCTCCATCGCGTTGATCGCGCCGCGGAACTGGAAGATGGACTGATAACCATCCCCGACGATTACGACCGGACACTTCTGGCGGCGCACGATGTCCCACGTGACAGGGTTGGTGTCCTGCGCCTCATCGAGCATGACGTAATCCCATGGCAACGTGGGGTGCTGCAGTTGGAACAGCTTGAGATAGCCGTCGTGCGTCATTGGAGCGGGATCGTCGAGGTCGATCATGCGCTGCCACAATTTGCCCGCGACCACCGCGGCGTATTTCAGGAGGTGGCCGGGTGCAATAGGGGCTGCCCCAACAGCGATGGCGCTGTCCGGGAACACCTCAAGATCACTGGCACACCAGGCGGTAACCGTATCCACGACCAGCGCGGCGAACGTCCAATCCCATGACAGGCCCATGAGTTTGATGGCGTCGATCGGGCGAAGCGAGCCCAGCTTGCGCAAATAGGGCTTCCCGGTCACCCCCATGGCCAGGGCGTTCACGGTCTTGCACTGCACGGAACGAGGGAAGCGCTGCCGCGCATCCGTTTCCGCAGATTTGGTGAAGGCCAGGTACAGCCCGCGCATGCCGCGGTTGCGCTGCGCGAGGGCGCAGAGTGAACTGGTTTTCCCGGTGCCGGCGTACGCGACCACTTTGGTCAAGCCAGTCAACGGCGCGTGTGCTACCTGGGCTTGTTCGGTGGTGAGTCGTAGGTCGGACACGGGATTCCTGGAACGTTTTGGGGTGTCATACAGGTCACGACAACTCTACATGGAGGGCTCGACGCCGCAACCAATCAGCCGCGCTGTTGCGTCAAGTCGGCGAGGAGAGGTACGACTCGAGTTGCAGCGGTGAAGTGTTGAACTGCGCGCGGAACTTCGCTTGCGCCTCGCCGCTGGTCTTAAGCTCGTCCAGATCAGCACTGGCGAACACGCCTTTGCATTCGGGGTTCCAGAGCACGAAGAACCCGGCCAACTTTCCGGTTTGCTCCATGGAAATCTCAAAACCTGTATCACCAAGGGCAAGACGGTAACCGGGCAACGGATACCACTTGGGGCAACGCTCCCCACCCCACTTGAACGTGTTGGACGCTGTGCCATCGAGGTCGCGATCCATGATCGGGTCTTCATGGGCACCCCAGTGGAATTCTTCGATGCCCGCTCCGTTTGATTTGGACAACTGCTCGAAGACTCGCATGGTCGTTGAATCGGAACGGCTCAGGACCAGGTAGACACAGCAGCAGAACGCCATCAAGGCGATGGTCATGGACGCTCCCATCAGGAGGTCAATTGCGTGTAGATGAAGCATGCGGGTCTATTGTTCAGAATCGAGGGAATGGTTTGCTATGAACATGAGGGGAATTTGCATCACGTTCAGGAATGCGCAAGGGCTCTGGCTTCGCGGATCGTTTCCGCACGGCGTTGGTGACGGTGAGGGTTCTCCTCGCGCCACAGTCTTCGTGTCGTTGCAATGATGGCGACGGCTTCAGGAGGCAGCGGACGGTCCGGAAATACGGTCAGCCGTGCCCATTCAGGAGTAGGGTGTTTCATCTTGGATGACCGCATGGCATCAGGGCGTCTCTCTCGTGTTGTTGTGTTGGCATTGAGGAAGCATAGGAGCGGGAACGCGAGCAGCAATGTTGAAAGCCGCCGGTTTCAGCGTGCCATCCGCCATTGACGCGCCGAGCGCGGCGCGAAACACGGCGGCAAACGCTCGCATTCGCCATGAAATGCCTTCCGGAGGCCTGGAAACTACGTCCAGGAGGACTCGCACCATGTCGTTGTCAATCGTCTCCAAACATCCCATCGGCAAACGGCCGCCAAAGGCGCCTGTTCCCGTGAATCAAGACGATGCACATGCCCTGGGCCGTTGGTGGGATGGCCTGGCTACGGACGCCGAAAAGGATCGGGTGTTGCTACTGCTGGACAGGCTGCATGCGTTCAGTTCCTGGCTCGCCTGCGGTTGCACGGGCGAATCAGTCAATCCCCCGTTGCTCGCGGTCACTCGCCGTACGGGGGCAGATGGCATTGGACTGTCGCTGCGCCGGCTGATGGATCGGGCCGCCCACAGCGCGGATTGCCGATTCGCCTTCGAGCAGCGCGAGCGTCACGGCGTGCGCCATGAAGCGTCTGAGGGAGTGGGTGAGGCGTCCCGACCCGACTTTCTATTCCAGCCGGCAACCGGTCTCGGAGCGTCGAACGAGTCGGAGTCCACCAGGAATTCAGCCGACGAACATACGAATCGCAGTCACCCGCTTGCTCGGCGCATGTTCTGGCTGTTGAATGAGGCCGGCGTCAACACCTGGCCGCGTCCGTACGACGGCAGCGACCGTGACGCCCTGCTGAGGTTGGCGAAGGAAGTGGAGCTGGCGCATGGCCTGTTTCTGCGCGATGTGCTGTATTGCCACCCTCTCGCATGGAGACAAGGGTGGATGGGCGCGGGGTTTCGCAAGTGCATGACGCACGGGCTCAAACCGCAGGTTTGGTGGCTCTGCGAAATCGAACACGCCAGTCAAAAGACCGGTGTCGTACGTTTGGCCGGCGCCAAGGAGGATACCGTCATCGCCGGAAAGCTGTCTGTGTTCGGCGGCGACGACTCTGCCGTGCGCTATCCGATGCTGATGTGCGCGGTGGTGGGGAAACTTCCCGATGACTCGGTGCAAGTCCTTCAAGCGTACGCGCACCCTATCCAGGCGCTGGACTGGTGGCTGCCGGTAGACTCAAACCTGGAGCGCGATGCGGTGGACGATCTCCTGGAGGTCATACGCAAGCTCGCCCGCGAGAGAGTTGAGCTCCAAATGCTCAAGCCGTTGTTCGCATGGAACGAGACCGGCGCGAGACCTGATTTCGTCGTCACGCGACGGGCCGAGCCGTCAGACAGTCTTGTTGTCGAGACCATGGGTTCAGACGATCTGGAATACCGTGAGCGCAAGGCCCGAACAGTGGAGCGTCTTCGCAAGTATCCACTGTTCGAGGATGAGCGGGCCCGAGATCCTGCCGGCGCAAGAGCAAAGCTGCGCAATGCGGTAGATCACTGGGCGCATGGGGGTCGGTAGGACCACCCGGGGCGCACGGTGGCCAGCCGATAGAATCGCCACAGTTAAAGTGCCGCCCAAAGCGCGTGCGTTCCCGCCCTTGCGGCCGGGGCTACGCGCAATGTTCGCCCATGCAGGAGCTTTGGCCGATGTCCTCCGTTCCACGCGCCGTCGACGACGAGTCTCCTGCCGATCGGCAGATTGCCCAATTGCGCATTCCGCCGCACTCCATCGAAGCGGAGTCGAGCGTGCTGGGCGGCCTGCTGCTGGACAACAGCGCCTGGGACCGCGTTGGCGATCTGCTCACGGACAGCGATTTCTACCGTTACGAGCACCGGCTCGTCTACGCAGCGATCAGCGGCCTAGTGAACGCGACCCGGCCGGCGGACGTGATCACGGTCTACGAGCAACTGCAGAGTCTGGGCAAGTCCGAGGAAATTGGCGGCCTGGCGTACCTGAATGCGCTGGCGCAGTACGTGCCGAGCGCCAGCAACATCCGCCGCTACGCCGAGATCGTGCGCGAGCGCTCCATCCTGCGCAAGCTGGTGCGCGCCAGCGACGAAATTGCCACCAACGCGTTCAACACCCAGGGCAAGGCCGTCGACAAGATCCTCGACGAAGCCGAGCAGAAGATCTTCAACATCGGCGAAGAAGGCTCGCGCATGAAGCAGGGCTTCCAGGGCATGGACTCTCTGGTGGTCCAGCTGCTGGACCGCGTGCAGGAGATGGCCGATAACCCGAACGACATCACCGGCGTGCCGACCGGCTTTTACGACCTCGACCGCATGACCTCGGGCTTTCAGGCGGGCGACATGATCGTGCTTGCGGCGCGCCCGTCCATGGGCAAGACCGCGCTGGCGGTCAACATCGCCGAGCATGTGGCGTTGCACGAGGGCCTGCCGGTCGCGGTGTTCTCGATGGAAATGGGCGCCAGCCAGCTGGCGGTGCGGATCGTCGGCTCGATCGGCCGCATCGACCAGATGCACCTGCGCACGGGCAAGCTGACCGACTCCGAGTGGCCGCGCCTGACCGAGGCGATCGAGAAGCTGCGCAACATTTCGCTGCACATCGACGAGTCGCCGGGCCTCACCGTGAGCGAGCTGCGCGCGAACGCGCGGCGCCTCGCGCGCCAGTGCGGCGGCAAGCTCGGGCTGATCGTGGTCGACTACCTGCAGCTGATGGGGGTGTCCAGCAGCATGAGCGACGAGAACCGCGCGACTGCGATCGGCGAGATCTCGCGCGGCCTCAAGATGCTCGCGAAGGAACTCGGCTGCCCGGTGCTCGCGCTCTCGCAGCTCTCGCGCGGGGTCGAGTCACGTACCGACAAGCGTCCCATGATGAGCGACCTGCGCGAGTCCGGCGCCATCGAGCAGGACGCGGACGTGATCATGTTCATCTACCGCGACGACTACTACAACAAGGAGTCGAAGGAGCCGGGCGTCGCCGAGATCATCATCAGCAAGCAGCGCAACGGTCCCACCGGGACCGTCAAGCTGGCCTTCCTGAAAGAGTTGACACGGTTTGAGAGCTTAGCGATTGACAGCGCCAACGGAGACGCTGTTAACCTCTGACGCGGTAAGGCACTAGCGAGCCGCGCAGAGTGCGCGGTAATGCAATCGGGGTTACTGTGGGTTAAGGGTGCCGATCACCGCACTCCACCCGTTGTCAGTCTGGGTTACATCGGCCTTGGCTTTACCCGGCGAGCCATTGGTCTGCTTGAGATTGGGGAATCCGGCATCGACAGCGGCCGATACCCACGATGGCACGTCCGACGCCGTGTAGGTAAATTGCACCGTGCTAAAGGTGGCTCCATTGAATCCCTTGCTCGGCGCGGTGAAGTCGGTAACCTCCTTCACGTGCCAATGGCCTGCGCAGAAGGAGAGCCCATCCTTGCTCGGCTGCGCCGTTTCACCTTCAGTCGTCAGCGAGTATATTTTGCCAGCAGACTCAGGCCCGAACATAGGTTTCACCTTTCCCGTGGTCACAGTCAACAGACCGGCTTTCACCAGCGCATCGAACGGGCCGAAGTCTGCGGCATTTTGCTTGTCCACTTGGGCTTGGGTGAATCCGAACGCACCGGACCCAGGCTTCTCTTCCTTCACGCCGACTGGGTATTGGTTGCCGCTCAAAGCCGCCCCTGCATTCGCGCCGGGATTGACCACGATGCATTCACTGGCAAACTTGGCGTTAATGGCCTTGGCGAAGTTGGATTTGTTCGCCGAAGTGGACGAATTGCAGCCCGCCAGAAACAGGGCAACTGCGACCGTGACAAATGCAGAAAGGAATCGCATGGTTATGCTCCCAAAATTGTTGTTGATGACGAATGGGCACCATGGGACACCGTGGCTACCAAGATGAAGTTTAACGGTGACGCCGACGCTGGCAAACCTGAAAACGGCAGGCTTGAACGTTTCAGTGATGACTCCTTCGCTCTCCGCGATCTGATGCGTTTACTTTAGTGCGTCGGCCAATGCCTCTTCCCACTCTTGGCGCAGCTCTTGAGCGACGTACCCAAGGATCACCTCACGGCGGTCAGGATCCTGCGCGTGCCAGCGGCGGGCAAACTCAATCGCTCGCCTGGCCGACCCGTCGCCACCGCGCGAGCCGCCTTCGGCGCGCAACAGCACGCCGGCCCCGTCGTTGAGGGTATCGCGCACTGTAAAACCGTAGATGTTGGTCTGGATGGACACCAGCGTGTAGCCCGCTCTGGCTTGCTGTCGCTGCATCGCGCATAAATGGTGGTCACGATCGAGCTGCCCATGCTCTCGAACCGCCATCCGATCCATCGCTTTGGCGTCCTCCACCATGCGCTGCCAACGATCTGTTGCGCAGGCCATCAAGCAGATGACGTGCTCCGGGTTCCCCGAATACGGATGCGGATTCACCGCGCTCATGGCCGCGGCCTGGGTTGCGTCTTCTGTCATGACGGCCTCTGTGCTGGCGTGTAGCTGACGCCATCAATCGTCGCGGTACGCAGCTGGCCAGCTTGAGCGATCAGGCCTTGCTCACGAAGCTTGCCCAGCGCTCGCACCGATGCTTGGCAGCGTCTGAACAGGCGTTCATCTTCGCCGCTATCCCACCTGGGGACGTTATCCCCGGTGAGGCTGCAAGAGCTGGCTTTGATTTCGTCTGCGTACTTGGTCAGGAGTGTCATTGCCTTCCCGAGTGCTGCCGCGGTGCGCCGCGGATCCAGCGCTGCGGGCGACTTGCTTACCGACTTGGCATTAGGTTTCGATCCCATCACTTTCCCCATTCCAATTTATGGTTCGCGCTTGGCCGTCTCAGCGCGAAAACGCTCGCGCTCGAAGGGTGTACATCATGATGGGCGCAACTCTATCGATGGCAACATGCCACTTGTTTTGTTGATGACGGATGGGGTTCTCGCTTAGACCTCATGCAACTCGAGCGACCGTACCAACGCCAGTACCTCGGCTCGCCGCGGCCCAACCGCTAGCGACTCTTCCAGGATCACCTGGAATGGCGGATCGGGCAAGCCCCAACTGATCATCAAGGTCAACCGCGAAGCGGCCTCCCGTTACGGCATCAATGCGGACGAGATTCTCGAAGTGGTGCAGGCCGGCATCGGCGGCAGTTCGGTGTCGACCGTGATCGAAGGCACGAAGCGCTTCGACATCGCGGTGCGACTGTCCAACGAGTTCCGTGTCGATCCGGCGGCCATCGCCGCCATCCCCCTTCGCACGGGCGAAGGGGCGTTGGTGCAGCTCTCGCAGGTCGCGTCGATCGAGCTCGACGAAGGCTATTCCTTCGTGCGCCGCGAGTCGCTGCAACGGTACTCAGTGCTGCAAATGGACGTGCAGGGCCGCGATGTGGACGGCTTCGTTAAGGAAGCCAACGCCCAGCTGCAGCAAGAAGTGAAATTGCCGGCGGGCTACTGGGTCGAGTGGGGCGGTGCATTCGAGAACCAGCAGCGCGCGATGGCGCGCCTCGCCGTGATCGTGCCGCTGACCATCGGCCTGATCTTCATGCTGCTGTACACCGCATTCAATTCGGTGCGCCACGCGTCGCTCATCATTGCCAACGTGCCGTTCGCGATCATCGGCGGCATCGTCGGCCTGTTCGTCAGCGGTCAGTACCTGTCGGTGCCGTCGGCGATCGGGTTCATCGCGGTCTTCGGAGTCGCCATGTTGAACGGTATCGTGATGGTGTCCTTCCTCAACGACCTGCTGCGCCAGGGCTTGACGGTACGAGAGGCCGTGCGCCAGGGCGCTGCGCTGCGATTGCGGCCGGTCTTGATGACGGCGTCGGTCGCGATTCTCGGGCTGATTCCGATGTTGTTGTCCACCGGCGTCGGCGCCGAGACGCAGCGACCGCTGGCCACCGTGGTGGTCGGCGGGCTGTTCACCTCGACGGCACTGACCCTATTGTTGTTGCCACTCATCTACGAGTGGTCTGAGCTGCTCGCCGAACGGCGTGCAAACCGGGCGACAAGCCCCGAAATTTCCACCAAAGGAGCACCGTCATGAAGGAAATCAAGGCCTACATCCATCGCAACCGGATTGCCGATGTCATCAGCGCCCTGAAGGGCTCATCGCCGTGGAGTTCCGCCGGCAGTGGCGAGCACAACCTGATCGCCTACATGGTCAAGGGTTCGCTGGTGCCGCTGGACAAAAGCGAGCGCCACTACTCGGTCGACCTCGGCGACGAGGTCGTCAATGAGTACAAGTTGGAGCTTCACTGCAATGATGAACATATGCAGGAGCTTGTGGACATCATTCGCAGCGCCGCACGAACCGGTCAATCAAACAGCGGTTGGATCTACATATCCGAGATTGCGAGCGCAATCGCCATCGCTTAGGAGATTCCAGCAAATGCTGGCACATGTATTACGGCCGGCGACCGGGATTTATTCCCGCGATATTTTTGGATTACCGCGACAAATCCGGGAATAAAACGGGGTGCGCAGAGGCAGGAGGTCGCGCAACGGCGAAATGTCGCCGTTAAGTCAGGCAATAGATCTGGGTCTAAATCGCCAGCTCTGGAATAACAATGAAATATGCGTTGAGCATGTACAGACCGGCAAGTATCAGCGTGACGGCACCGGCTATCTCGAACGTTTTCTGGTAACGCCGAAGGACGGAAAGACTCTCCAACCAGCCCACCGCCGCGGCGCCCAGGATGATGGGGACTGCTCGCCCCATCGCAAACGCAAACAGGAGCGTTCCACCGAACAGGGGCGACCCGATCCCGGCCGCGATGCCGAGCAGCACCACAAGAGCAGGCGTGCAAAACGGGCAAACCGCAACGGCAAAGGATGCGCCCAGCACAACGGCCCCCCATCCGCTGCTCGCGCGTTTTGCGCGAATGGAAATCGATGGCAGCGGCAGCCTGATCCAACCCGGCCACATCAGGCCCAGCAGAATCAGTGCGGGCCCCAGGACGAGCCCCCATTCTCTGCCGACCAGTTGCCCTACCCAATGTCCGCCGAAGCCGGCGATCAGTCCCAACAGCGTTTGCGTGATCACCATGCCCAGAATGAACATGCCGCCATACAAGATCGCTGTTTTCGGTTCGTGCGCTTTGGTGACGTACGCGAGCGAAACCGGAATGGAGGCCAGCGCGACCGGGTTGAACGTGAAAACAAATCCCAGCAGAAAACCGACACCGAGGGAGGCCAGGCCCGCTTGCTCCAGTGTGGCTCGCAATGCGTCAATATTCATTTGACTCCTCCTGGGCGTATTCCATCTTCATAGTTCGGTTCTCGTTCAAGTCGCCGCGCCAATTCCTCGCGGAGCTTCGCCGCGCTCGGTAGCCTTGGGAACACAAGTTCACCATCGATCGCGATCGACGGCGGGGTCAACACGCCGAGCTCCACGGCGTAATCCAATTCGTCCAGCAGGTTGATGTCGCGCCACGCCACCATTTGCTCGCCGAACGCTTGGGCGATGACTTTCAAGCTATTCCCGGTCCGATCGCAGTTGCTGCACCCTGGCGTTGAAAAGAATTCGACCTTGATACTCATGGCAGTCGTCCGAATTTAGTGGGGGTCATGATTTTGCTTTGCGATGCTGGACTCCAGCGCCGCCAGAATGGGACAGTCATCCAACGGCTGGTCCTCGGCCGTACAGATATCAATCAGCTCGCTCAACGCCTGCGACATCGCTTGCATCGTCTTGATCTTGTGTTCGAGCTGCAATTTCTTTCGGATCGCCAGGCTGCGTACGTCGCTGCAGCACGAGCTGTCATCGGCCCTGAGCTCAAGTAACTGGCGTATTTCCGATAGCGTCATGCCACAGTGCTGGGCGTGTTTGATGAAGTCCAGCCGGCGCACCGCGTCCTGGCCGTAAAGCCGATAACCCGCTTCAGTTTTTCCGGCGGGTATCAACAAGCTTTCGTCCTCGTAAAACCGCAGGGTGTCGGTGCTGACCTCTGCAAGCTTCGCGAGCTTCCCGATTGTCAACCAGGTACCGTCCCGAGCCGCCTCATCGCGCGGCTCGGTGCGGTGCCGCGGTTCCGGCATAGGGCTTCTCCGTGGGGACGCCTTCACATCAGCGCCGCTTCGCTTGCTCGAATTAATGGGCGTTCGCACGTATGGTCCTTTGATGGCGATGGTTCGGGCCTGTATGTTGGTTCGCGCACAAACTGCGGCCCGGCCGTTCAACTGACGACTCGGGTCTCGTAACCCGCTTCACCCAGGCATTCCGCGAGTGCAGCCGGTTCTACCGTTGCCGTGTCAAACAGCACCTCGATACGCTGGTCGAGCGCCTGCGCACGCACCTGCCGCACGCCCTGCAGCGGTGTGAGCAGTCGCGCGACGCGCTGTTCGCATTTCTCACAGTTGAGGCGCTGGTCGCCGATGACTTCGAATGTGACGGACTTGAACATGGCTAAGACCTTTCATGAATGACTTGGTTGTTGATCGAGCGGGGATCCTGGGCCGAAAGCAGACCCAGGAGACTCGTCTTGCTCTCACGATGCGGTCGCTCTGGATGGCATCTGAGGTGCGCGCCCGACCGCCCGGATCGCCTCAAAGAAATAGTCGCCACGGCCCCACAGGGAGTTGATGAAAATCGTCGTCACGCTTGCCGCCATCGCCACCATGCCCCATACCGGATAGACCAGGCCCGTGGCGGCCGCCGGAATCCCGACGCCATTGAACAGGAAGGCAAGCGAGACGTTCTGCACGATCTTGCGGTAGCTGTTGCGGCTGACCGCATAGGCGTCGATTACGGCGCCGAGCCGTTGGTTGAGGATGATCACGTCGGCCGATTCGATCGCAATGTCCGCACCAGTGCCGAAGGCGATGCCGACATCAGCCTGCATCAGCGCCGGCGCATCGTTGATGCCGTCACCGACCATCGCCACGCGTGCGCGCTGCTGCAACTCGCGGATCAAGACGGCTTTGCCGGCCGGCAGCACGCGCGCATGCACCTCTTCGATGCCCGCGGCGCGGGCGAAATGGCGTGCCGCCTGCTCGTTATCGCCAGTGATCAAGCTCGTGCGGATGCCGAGCGCATGCAGGCGGCGCACGGTTTCTGCTGCGTCGAGCCGCAGCGCGTCGCCCAGCACCAGCAGGCCGAGCAGCACGCCGCCCCGCGCCAGACCGATGACCGTCAGTCCGCTCGCTTCGAGTTCATTGATGCGCGCGTCCTGGCCCGCAAGATCCACACCTTCAGCCGCGAGAAACACCGGGCTGCCAACCATTAACCTCGTCTGCCCGAGGCTTGCCCGGACGCCGTGACCCGCGACGGCCTCGAACCCTTCCACCTCGGACAGCGCGATATGACGTCTAAACGCTTCTTCCACCACGGCCCGCGCGAGCGGGTGCTCGGAGAAGGCTTCGACGGCTCCCGCAAGTGCAAGCAACTCCTCTTCAGCGCACGCCACAGCGACGATCTCGCGTAAAGCGGGATGGCCTTCGGTCAGCGTGCCAGTCTTGTCGAAGACCACGCGGTTCACGCGTCGCAGCGCCTGAAACGCCTCACCGGTGCGCATGAGCACGCCACGCTCGGCTGCTTCGCCCGCGCCGCGGACGATCGACAGAGGAGCTGAGATGCCCACCGCGCATGGATAGCCCATGACCAGCACGCTGAGGCCGGCAAACACGGCCCGCTGCAGATCCGGCGAGGCGCCGACCACCAGTGGGCCGACAAGCCAGAAGAGCGCCGCGCCGGCTGCTGTGGCCAGCACGAGCGGCGTGTACACGCGCAGTACGCGGTCCACCAGGTGCAGCAGGCCAGGTTTGAGGGCGCGGGCGTCTTCGACGCTGCGCACGACTTGCCTGAGAAAACTCTCTTCGCCCACCACACTGACGCGCACGAGCAGCGTGCCGTGGCCGTTCAACGCGCCACTCACCACCCGGTCTCCGGCGCGCTTTTCGACGGGTAGTGGCTCGCCGGTCACGAGCGATTCGTCCACGTCCGATTCGCCCGACTCGACTTGCCCGTCGACCGGCACCCGCCCGCCCGGGCGGATGCGCACCAGGTCGCCGACGCGG
>SCRU01000089.1 GCA_004323695.1 Burkholderiaceae bacterium | reverse complement strand
ATGGACGAACTTTTTAGCGCCGCTGCCACCAGACTGACCGCGCATCCGAAGATGGGCAAGCCGGGCAAGATTTCAGGGACCCGCGAGCTGATACCGCATGAAAGCTATCGGCTCGTGTATAAGATCGACCGGAGCACGGTGTGGGTGTTGGCCCTGGTGCATACCGCCCGCCAGTGGCCGCCGGTGTGAAGTGATGGCAGCATCGGCAGGCAGGAAACCGAGGAAGCGATTGCAGATCGTCGTGCCGACCCGGTCAGCGTCGGTTTGACGGAGCGGCAAAGCAGCGGAGGCAGCGCCGTCAGGTGCAGCGTTTTGTTGGGCGACAGCATCAGGATGCCGCCTTCTTCAGAGTCTCAACGTCGGCCTTGCGTGCCAGCACATGCATCTTCCTGTGGCAGTTTGGGCATAGCGCCACAGCGTTCTCGTGTGAGTCTAGCCCGTCATTTGCAAGCCACACAACATGATGGCACTCAAGAAACGGCGCGCCCTTGGTGTCTTCGAACGGCGCGAGTTCTCCGCATAGTTCGCATCGCCCATTCGCGCGGCGCTTAACGTAGGCGACTACATTTTGATCGCGGGTGATTACAGTCACCGTCGTCGTTGTTCGGTGTGGCTTCTTTGCCTTCGTTGCGATTTTCTTTAGGTCCGCATCGCTCATCGCCGTGACCGACTCTTGGGAAATCTGGTACTTAAATCGCGACACAGCCACAACGAAGTCGGCGACCTTCTCCACGACATCATCTGACTCGAATCTGGCGACCAGAAGAGCCTCGTCAGTCCTATTGGTCCCCCGATTCAGATATTCGACCGGACCTTGCCCGTACCATTTCAAGAAGGCATCCTTGCCGACTCCCACCCTCCCTCCCCCAACTTTGCCTCGGTGGAGTAGTACCAATCTGCCCTTGCTATCACGTGCGAAAAGAGCCCCTACCTGCTTCGTATGCCCCGACAACGGAACGTTCAATTCAACGACGATATTGTTTGACGAAGTCGTTGTGAGATTTTGCGCGAGACCAAATGCATTCCAGTACCTTGGAATAGCAGAGTCCTCGTCCTTATGGGAGACATACCAAATCCGGTCATTGGCACGCAATCTATCCTGCGGACCGCTTCCTCCCTTGTACCCAATTGTGTAAAGCTCATGCCGGGCTGGCATTTCCATCTGTAGGATGGCTTGGAATCGTGCCTGAGCGGCAGATATTTCGTTGTCTCGAAGCAAAGCTGTAAACATGAGGTCCCGAACTAACTAACAAGAAGGTCGCGCTAGCGCATCACCGCCGCCCAACATGAGCGATAACAACTGGGATCGACCACTGCCGCAATGTCACCGCCGCACCCCCTCAATCGCCGCATTGAACGTCCCGCTAGGTCGCATCACCGCCTCGCACTTCTGGTGATCCGGCAGGTAGTAGCCGCCGATGTCCGCCGGTTTGCCCTGCACGGCGTTCAGTTCGGCGACGATCTTCTGTTCGTTCCCGGCCAGCGTCTTCGCCAACGGCGCGAAGTGCGCCTTGAGCGCTGCATCCTCGTCCTGCGCGGCCAGCGCCTGCGCCCAGTACAGCGCCAGGTAGAACTGGCTGCCGCGGTTGTCGAGCTGGCCGGTCTTGGGACTCGGTCCCTTGTTGTGGTCCAGCAGCTGGCCGGTGGCGGCGTCCAGCGTTTTGGCGAGCACCTTGGCCTTGTTGTTGCCGTTTTTCAGCCCCAAGTCCTCCAGGCTCACGGCCAGCGCCAGGAATTCGCCCAGCGAATCCCAGCGCAGGTGGTCTTCCTCCACCAGTTGCTGCACATGCTTGGGGGCCGAGCCTCCGGCGCCCGTTTCGTACAGGCCGCCGCCGGCCATCAGCGGCACGATGGAGAGCATCTTGGCGCTGGTGCCCAGCTCCATGATCGGGAACAGGTCCGTCAGGTAGTCGCGCAGGATATTGCCGGTGGCGCTGATGGTGTCCAGGCCGCGGATCACGCGCTCCAGCGTGTAGCGCATGGCGCGCACCTGGCTCATGATCTGGATGTCCAGGCCGCTCGTGTCGTGTTCCAGCAGGTATTGCTTGACCTTGGTGATGAGCTGCGCCTCATGCGGGCGGTAGGAGTCCAGCCAGAACACCACCGGCATGCCGGAGTTGCGCGCGCGCGTGACGGCCAGCTTGACCCAGTCGCGGATGGCGGCGTCCTTGGTCTGGCACAGGCGCCAGATGTCGCCGGCTTCCACGTTCTGGCTCAGCAGCACCTCGCCCGTGGCCAGGTCCGTGATGTTGGCCACGCCGTCTTCCGCGATCTCGAAGGTCTTGTCGTGGCTACCGTATTCCTCGGCCTGCTGCGCCATCAGGCCGACGTTGGGCACGGTGCCCATGGTCTTCGGGTCGAACGCGCCGTGCCATTTGCAGAAGTTGATCATCTCCTGGTAGATGCGCGCGAAGGTGCTCTCGGGCATCACGGCCTTGACTTCTTTCAGCCGCCCGTCGGCGCCGTACATCTTGCCGCCGGCACGGATCATCGCGGGCATGGACGCATCGACGATCACGTCGTTCGGCGAATGGAAGTTGGTGATGCCCTTGGCGGAATCCACCATCGCCAGTTCGGGCCGGTGCTCGTGGCAGGCGTGCAGGTCGTTCTTGATTTCGTCCTGCTTGCTCTGCGGCAGCGTGGCGATCTTGTTGTACAGGTCCACCATGCCGTTGTTCACGTTCACGCCGAGTTCGTCGAACAGCTTGCCGTGCTTGGCGAACGCGTCCTTGTAGAAGATCTTCACGCAGTGGCCGAACACGATCGGGTGCGACACCTTCATCATGGTGGCCTTCACGTGCAGCGAGAACATCACGCCGGTCTTGCGCGCGTCCTCGATCTGCGCCTCGTAGAAGTCGAGCAGCGCCTTCTTGCTCATGAACATCGAGTCGATCACCTCGCGGTCCAGCAGCGGGATGTTCGGCTTGAGCACGATGGCCTTGCCGCTCGTGGTGACGAGCTCCATCTTCACGTTGCGCGCCTTGTCCAGCGTCATCGACTTCTCGCCGTGGTAGAAATCGCCGCGGTGCATGTGCGAGACGTGCGAGCGCGAGGCCGGGCTCCACTCGGCCATGCTGTGCGGGTGCTTGCGCGCGAACTCCTTCACCGCCTTGGGCGCGCGCCGGTCCGAGTTGCCCTCGCGCAGCACCGGGTTCACCGCGCTGCCGATGCATTTGTTGTAGCGCGCGCGGACGTCCTTTTCTTCGTCGCTCTTCGGGTTCTCCGGGAAGTCCGGCACCTTGTAGCCCTTGTCCTGCAGTTCCTTGATCGCGGCTTTCAGCTGGGACACCGAGGCGCTGATGTTGGGCAGCTTGATGATGTTGGCTTCGGGTTTGAGCGTGAGCTTGCCCAGCTCGCCCAGGTTGTCGGGCACGCGCTGCGCTTCGGTCAGGCGCTCGGGGAACTGCCCCAGGATGCGCCCGGCAACCGAGATGTCGCTGGTGGCCACCTCGATGTCCGCCGGCGCGGTGAACGCGCGGATGATGGGCAGGAACGAGCAGGTGGCGAGAAACGGCGCCTCGTCGGTAAGGGTGTAGATGATTTTCGATTTGCCTGATGCCATGGAAGTCTTTCAAACGGTGGTCTGGTTGAGTCGAAAATACCACGGATTTCGGTCCCGGCGCCGCGCGGGCGCGGGGCGGCACTGTTCGCGGCGCTGGCAAAAGCAGCCGCCCAGCCGGTGCGCGGGCTCTTGTATAGTCGCAAGCTATGCGGGGCACCGTCCCGTTGTCAGTTATTGCCAGCCGCTCCCCGCCAGCGGCGCCGATCCGCCCCACAAACACCCCATGCCCGCGCCCGACCCCCGACCCCGGAACCGCATCCGCCAGGACATTCAGTCGATGCACGCCTATGCCGTGCAGGACGCCAGCGGCATGGTCAAGCTCGACGCGATGGAAAACCCGCACCGGCTGCCGCCCGCGCTGCAGGCCGAACTGGGCCGGCGCCTGGGGGCGCTGGCGCTGAACCGCTACCCGGACGGCCGCGTGAACGACCTGCGCGCCGCGCTGGCCGCCTACGCGCAGATGCCGGAAGGCTTTGACATCATGCTGGGCAACGGGTCGGACGAGCTGATCTCGCTGCTGGCGCTGGCCTGCGACGTGCCCGGCGCCAGCATCCTGGCGCCGGTGCCCGGCTTCGTGATGTACGCCATGAGCGCGCAGTTGCAGGGCCTGGCCTTTCACGGCGTGCCGCTCACCGCCGACTTCGAACTGGACGAGGCTGCGATGCTGGCGGCCATTACTGAGCACCAACCTTCCATCGTCTATCTGGCCTATCCGAACAACCCGACGGCGAACCTGTGGGGCGACGCGGCGATCGAGAAGATCATCGTGGCGCAGGGCCACCGCGGCGGCCTGGTGGTGATGGACGAGGCGTACCAGCCGTTTTCCAGCAAGAGCTATATCGACCGCCTTGCGCGCCACGGCCACGTGCTGCTGCTGCGCACGCTGTCCAAGTTCGGTCTGGCCGGCGTCCGGTTGGGCTACCTGATGGGCCCGCAGGCGCTGATGCAGGAGATCGACAAGGTGCGTCCGCCCTACAACATCAGCGTGCTGAACTACGAGTGCGCCCTGTTCGCACTCGAGCATTCGGAGGTATTTGCGGCGCAAGCCCTTGACCTGAGGGCACAACGTGCTATTCTTTTTGAATCGCTTCAGGGTTTGCCGGGTGTGAGGGCCTGGCGCAGCGACGCGAACATGATCCTCGCACGGGTGCCCGATGCAGCCAGGGCATTCGACGGCTTGAAGGCGCGCGGCGTGCTGGTGAAGAACGTGTCCAAAATGCACCCCTTGCTGGCGAATTGTTTGCGCCTGACCGTGGGAACGGCGCAGGAAAACGTCAAAATGCTGGCAGCGCTCCAGGAATCCCTATGACCTCCGCCATCACCGCCCCTCCCGCCGCCCGCACCGCCGAAGTCTCCCGCAAGACGGCCGAGACGCAGATCACCGTCAAGCTCAATCTGGACGGTACGGGCGTGTCCAAACTCGCTACCGGGATCGGCTTTTTCGACCACATGCTGGACCAGATCGCGCGCCACGGCCTGATCGACCTGGATATCCAGGCCGCGGGCGACCTGCATATTGATGGCCATCACACGGTGGAAGACGTGGGCATCACCTTCGGCCAGGCCGTGTACAAGGCGGTGGGCGACAAAAGGGGCATCCGCCGCTACGGCCACGCTTACGTACCGCTGGACGAGGCGCTCTCCCGCGTGGTGCTCGATTTCTCCGGCCGCCCGGGCCTGGTCATGAACGTGCCGTTCAAGAGCGGCATGATCGGCGCCTTCGACAGCCAGCTCGCGCACGAATTCTTCCAGGGCTTCGTGAACCATGCCTTCGTCACGCTGCACATCGACAACCTGAAGGGCGAGAACGCGCACCACCAGGCCGAGACCGTGTTCAAGGCGTTTGCGCGCGCGCTGCGCCAGGCGCTGGAGATCGACCCGCGTACCGTCGGCGCCATTCCTTCCACCAAGGGATCGCTTTGAGCAGTTTTGATGGTGAAATTGGCCTCTAGCCCTTATCCCTAGGGCATTGATAGCTATGAACCCAGTAGCAAACAAGACCGTTGCCGTGGTCGATTACGGCATGGGCAACCTGCGCTCCGTGTCGCAGGCGGTACAGGCCGCGGCGCAGGGCAGCGGCTACCACGTCATCATCACGTCACGGCCCGAGGAAGTGCGCGCGGCCGAGCGCGTGGTGCTGCCAGGCCAGGGCGCCATGCCGGACTGCATGCGCGAGTTGCGCGACTCGGGCCTGCAGGAATCGGTGCTGGAGTCGGCCGCCGGCAAACCGCTGTTCGGCGTGTGCGTGGGCATGCAGATGCTGCTGGATCGCAGCGACGAGGGCCCTGCGGGTGTCGGAACGCCGGGCCTGGGCCTGATTCATGGCGACGTGGTCCGGTTCGAACTGGCCGGGCGCCTGCAGCCGGACGGCAGCCGCTACAAGGTGCCGCAGATGGGCTGGAACCAGGTGCGCCAGCAAGACGCCGGCCGCGGCCGGCATCCGATCTGGGGCGATGTGCCCGACAACAGTTACTTCTATTTTGTGCACAGCTTTTACGCCCGACCGTCGGATGCACGCCACAGCGCGGGCGTGGCGGACTACGGCGGGAGCTTTACGGCGGCGATTGCACGCGATAATATTTTCGCCACCCAGTTCCATCCCGAAAAAAGCGCCGGCCACGGTCTGACCCTTTACCGCAACTTCCTGCACTGGAATCCCTGACGCATGTCGCCCCCCCGCTTGCCGCTGCGCGCATGGCGCCGCCCCCGCAGGGGCACTGGTCCGAGTCTGCTGATCCCAACCACGCTTCTCCCAGCCAAGTCATGTTATTGATCCCCGCCATCGACCTCAAGGACGGCCACTGCGTGCGCCTCAAGCAAGGTGACATGGAGCAGTCCACCACGTTCGGCGAAGATCCCGCCGCCATGGCCCGCAGCTGGGTCGACCAGGGGGCGCGGCGCCTGCACCTGGTGGACCTGAACGGTGCGTTTGCGGGGAAACCCAAAAACGAACTGGCGATCCGCAAGATCCTGCGCGAGGTCGGCAGCGAGATCGACGTGCAGCTCGGCGGCGGCATTCGCGACCTCGACACCATCGAGCGCTACCTGGACGCCGGCCTGCGCTACGTGATCATCGGCACAGCGGCGGTGAAGAACCCCGGCTTCCTGCAGGACGCCTGCACCGCGTTCGGCGGGCACATCATCGTCGGGCTCGACGCCAAGGACGGCAAGGTGGCCACCGACGGGTGGAGCAAGCTCACCGGTCACGAGGTAGTGGACCTGGCGCGCAAGTTCGAAGACTACGGCGTTGAATCCTTCGTCTACACCGACATCGGCCGCGACGGCATGCTCACCGGCATCAATATCGACGCCACGGTCAAGCTCGCGCAGGCGCTCACGGTGCCGGTGATCGCCTCGGGCGGACTGTCCAGCCTGACCGACATCGAGCAGCTGTGCGAAGTGGAAGACCAGGGCATCGAGGGCGTCATCTGCGGACGCGCCATCTACAGCGGCGAGCTCGACTTCGCCAGCGCCCAGACACTGGCCGACGGGCTCGGGTAGAGCGTGCTCGCCAAACGCATCATTCCCTGTCTCGATGTCACGGGCGGGCGCGTCGTCAAGGGCGTCAACTTCGTCGAATTGCGCGACGCGGGCGATCCGGTCGAGATTGCCGCGCGCTACAACGAGCAGGGCGCCGACGAGCTGACGTTTCTGGACATCACCGCCACCAGCGACGGCCGCGACCTGATCCTGCCCATCATCGAGGCGGTGGCCAGCCAGGTCTTCATTCCGCTCACGGTCGGCGGCGGCGTGCGCACCGTGGACGACGTGCGCCGGCTCCTGAACGCGGGTGCCGACAAGACCAGCTTCAACTCGGCAGCGATCGCGCAGCCGGACGTGATCGACGCGGCGTCCGCCAAGTACGGCGCGCAGTGCATCGTGGTCGCGATCGATGCGAAGCGCCGCTGCGCCGACGACGCCAAATCCCGCGGTCCCGGCTGGGATGTGTACAGCCACGGCGGGCGCAGGAACACCGGGCTGGACGCCGTGGCCTGGGCCAGCGAGATGGCGCGCCGCGGCGCCGGCGAAATTCTGCTCACCAGCATGGACCGCGACGGCACCAAGTCGGGTTTCGATCTCGCGCTCACGCGCGCCGTGAGCGACGCGGTCAGCGTGCCGGTCATTGCCTCGGGCGGTGTCGGCAACCTCGACGACCTGGCCGACGGCATTCAAAAAGGCGGCGCCGATGCCGTGCTGGCGGCCAGCATCTTCCATTACGGCGAGTACACCGTGGGGCAGGCCAAGCGGCACATGGCGGGGCGGGGTATTCCGGTTCGTCTTTGAGGGCTTTTGCCTGCGCGCTCCGGTTCCCGGGGCCTTGCGGCGACCGGCGCCATCTCGACGCGAAATGCCGGACAATCCGGTCATGAACTGGCTTGACGAAGTGAAATGGGACGCGCAGGGGCTGGTCCCGGCGATTGCGCAGGAAGTGGGCAGCGGCGATGTGCTGATGTTCGCCTGGATGAACCGCGAGGCCCTGCAAAAGACCGCGGAATCGGGCCGCGCGGTGTATTTCAGCCGCTCGCGCGGCAAGCTGTGGTTCAAGGGCGAGGAATCCGGCCACATCCAGAAGGTGCATGAGCTGCGTATAGATTGTGACAACGACGTGATCCTGCTCAAGGTCACGCAACTGGGCCACGAGCCGGGGATTGCGTGCCACACGGGCCGGCACAGTTGTTTTTTCAGCCTGTACAAGGACGGCGCCTGGCAGGTGACCGAACCGGTCTTGAAAGACCCCGAATCCATCTACAAATAGGGCCACATGAGTTCGAACGATTCGCTGGAGCGCCTGGCCGCCGTGATTGAAGGCCGCAAACCGCAAAACGGTGGCGACCCTGAAAAAAGCTATGTAGCGCGCCTGCTGGCGCGCGGGCCCGACGCGTTCCTGAAAAAAATCGGCGAGGAAGCGACCGAGGTGGTGATGGCGGCGAAGGATGCCGACCGGGGCGGCGACCGCTCGCGCATCGTGGCGGAGGTGGCCGATCTGTGGTTCCACTGCATGGTCGCGCTGGCGCACTACGGCCTGGCGCCGGCCGACGTGATCGCCGAACTGGAGCGCCGCGAAGGCACCAGTGGCATCGAGGAAAAGGCGCTGCGCAAGGCGCATGCCCGCGAGCATGAAGTCAATCCCGTGGCATCCAAAGGACAGGCATGAACGACATCATCGACACGCGCGACCCCGACAGGGTGGAAGCGCTCAAGACGGTGGGCTGGGTCAGCTACATCCTGCACCTGATCGTGGCGATCGGTGCCGTGGTGCCCGGCGCGCAGGCGAGCCTGGCGCTGTTGCTGGTGGCGCTGGTGATCGACCTGGTCAAGAAGGGCGACGCGCAAGGCAGCTGGCAGGCCAGCCACTTCTCGTGGCGCATTCGCTCGGTGCTGGGGGCCGGCATCCTGTATGTCGTCACCTTCCCGCTGTGGCTGCTGTTTGTGGTTCCGGGCTGGATCGCCTGGGGTCTCATTTCCATCTGGTTCCTGTACCGCATCGTGCGCGGCATGGTGGCCATGAACGACAGCCGGCCGGTTGGCAACGACGCATGAGCGCCGCGCCGGGCCGCTCCATGCAATCTCGCACCGCAGTGCGCGGCACGAAGGTAATCCAATGACCCACGATCCCGATTGTCTGTTCTGCAAGATCGCCCGGGGCAAGATTCCCGCGGCCAAGGTCTATGAAGACGAGGAACTCTTTGCCTTCAACGATATCCACCCATGGGCGCCCGTGCATTTTTTGATGATTCCCAAGCAGCATATTGCGTCGATGGCGCAGGTCGGACCGGAGCACGCCGCTTTGCTGGGGCGCATGATGACGCTGGCGCCCCAGCTCGCATTGCAGGCGGGCTGCCAGCCGTATCCGCAAGGCGGGTTCCGGTTCGTGATCAACACGGGTGCACAGGGTGGACAGGAAATTCACCATCTGCACATGCACGTGATCGGAGGGCCGCGGCCGTGGCTCAAGGGCTGAGTGGGGTCAATCGGGGGGCTATGGTTTACCCCCGGTAACCCACCCACTAAAATCAACATTGTTCTTCAGGAGAAACTCATGGGACTTTCCACCACACATTTGCTTATTTTTCTGGTCATCATCATCGTGATCTTCGGCACCAAGAAACTCAAGAATATCGGCACCGACCTGGGTAGCGCCGTCAAGGGCTTCAAGGACGGCATGAAGGATGGAACCGACAAACCCGAGGAAGCCGCGCCCGCGGTGACCCAGCAAGTGAGCACCGCCGCGCCGCTGGCCAAAGAGACGATCGATGTCGAAGCCAAGATGAAGAGCTGACATGCACCTGTCGGGGAGGGATGCATAGATGTTCGATATTGGCGTACTCAAGCTGGTCATCATCGGCGGCATTGCACTGGTGGTGATCGGGCCCGAGCGCCTTCCGACCGTGGCGCGCACCGTCGGGACGCTGCTGGGGCGGGCGCAGCGCTACATGGCGGACGTGAAGGCCGAGGTCAGCCGCTCAATGGATATCGAAGAGCTCAAGAAGATGAAAGACGCTGTGCAGGATGCGGCGCGCGATGTCGAGCAGTCGATCAAGGCCGGCGCCAGCGAATTCGACAAGCAATGGTCGGACGCCACCAGCGATACGCCGGCGATCGGGCTCGCAACCGATGATCCGGTCAGCTATCCCGAATACCGGCATCCCGGCAAGAAGTGGCGCCTGAAACAGGGCGCTACACCGCAGTGGTACAAGGCGCGCACCGGCGTGCGCACCAGGGCGCTGTCCGGTGCGGCGCGCGTGGCGCGGTACCGGCCCCACACGTTCAACTGACCGACCGCCGGTTTGCTCCGGCATCCCCTTACGAGTGTTGGGCGTGATCCCAATCAATTTCCCTCATGTCCGATCCCGAAAAAGATAAAGAAGACGAACTGGCCGGCACCGAGCAGCCGTTCGTGCAGCACCTGATCGAATTGCGGGACCGGCTGCTCTACTCGTGCTACGGCGTCGGCGTGGTTCTGGTGGTCCTGCTGCTCTACCCCGGCCCGTCCCATCTGTACGATTTGCTGGCCCGTCCGCTGGTGGAAGCGTTGCCGCAAGGCTCCAAGATGATTGCGGTCGGCGTCGTCTCGCCCTTCCTGGTGCCGATCAAGGTCACCGTGCTGGCCGCCGTGGGGGTGGCCCTGCCCTGGATCCTGTATCAGATCTGGTCGTTCGTGGCGCCGGGCCTGTACAAGCACGAGCGCCGGCTGGTGCTGCCCCTGGTCATGGCCAGCACCATCCTGTTCTATCTGGGCGCGGCGTTTGCCTACTTTGTGGTGTTTGGCTATGCCTTTCCCGACATCCAGCGGCTGGCGCCCCAATCGGTGGCGGTGACGCCGGACATTTCGGCCTATCTGGACTTCGTCATCACCATGTTCCTGGCGTTCGGCGTGGCGTTCGAGGTGCCGGTGGTCGTCGTCATCCTGGTCCGCATGGGGTTCGTGTCGGTGGTGCAGCTCAAGTCATGGCGCCCCTACTTTCTGGTGGGCGCTGCCGGTGTGGCGGGGCTGGTGACGCCGCCCGATCCGGTTTCCATGCTGGCGCTGCTGCTGCCGATGTACGCGCTGTACGAAATCGGCATCTGGTCGGCCCGGCTGTTCGTCAAGCATACGAAGGCGCCTGACGAGGACGCCGAACCGTCCAAAGTCTGAGCGGGAATCCGGTTCAGCGGTCCGTCGGCGGGGGCTTGGGCCGCAGCCCCGGCGTCACGTCGATGTCGACCTGGACACGCTGGCGCAGCAGGGTGAATTTCACCGGCACGCCGGGCTTGAGGGCCGATACGCTGGTGAGCAGCTCGCCCACATTGCCAATCGGCTTGCCGGCCACGCTCACGATGACATCGCCGGGCCGCATGCCGGCCTGCGCCGCGGGGCCGTTTTGCAGCACGCCCGTGATGATCACGCCGGCCGGCGCGTCGCCGCTGCCGTCCTTGGGCATCTGCAGGCCGAAGGTTTGCGCCAGCTCCGGCGACAGGTTGTTCGGCTCCACGCCGATCCAGCCGCGCGTGACCCGGCCGTCCTTCACGATGCTGTCGAGCACCTGGCGCGCGGTGGACACGGGAATGGCAAAGCCGATGCCCATGCTGCCGCCCGAACGCGAGTAGATGGCCGTGTTGATCCCCATCAGGTTGCCGTTGATGTCGACCAGCGCGCCCCCCGAATTGCCGGGGTTGATGGCCGCATCGGTCTGGATGAAGTTCTCGAAGGTGTTGATGCCCAGGTGGTTTCGCCCCAGTGCGCTGACGATGCCGCCGGTCACGGTCTGGCCCACGCCGAACGGGTTGCCGATGGCCAGCACCTGGTCGCCGACCTGCAGGGCGTTCGAGTTCCCCAGCACGATCACGGGCAGGTGATCCAGGTCAATTTTCAGCACGGCCAGGTCGGTATCGGGGTCGGTGCCGATCACCTTGGCCTGCGCGTGGCGGCCGTCGTCGAGGACGACCTCGATCTCGTCCGCCCCTTCGACGACATGGTTGTTCGTCAGGATGTAGCCGCTCGAGCTGACGATCACGCCGCTGCCCAGACTGGTCTGCGGCTGGCCGCCCTGGTCGCCGAAGAAGAACTTGAACCAGGGGTCCTCGCTGTTCGGATTCGTCTCGGCCAGCTTGCTGGTGTTGATGCTGACCACGGCCGGCGCGGCTTTTTTGGCGGCGGTGCTGAGGCTTCGGGTGACGCGCTCGGAGGAGTTGACCGCCGGCGCCTCGATCACCGCGACCACGCCGCGGCCCGGGATCATCTTGCCCAGCCACTCGGGATGCAGGGTGGCCACGACGAAATAGGCGGCCAGCAGCACCGTGACAGATTGGGAAAACAGCAGCCAGAAACGCTTCATGGCCCGATTGTCCACGACCGGCGCGGCTTTGGCTCACAATCTCGGCAAACTCCCTCGCTTTCAACCTGCCGCAATGCCCGATCGCCAACAACTGCTCGCCGCCTTCGATGCCCTGCTGGAGCCGGCCCGCTTCAAGGACTACGGGCCGAACGGCCTGCAAGTCGAGGGCGGAGCCACGATCGGCAAGATCGTCTCCGGCGTGACCGCGAGCCGCGCCCTGATAGCGGCCGCGATCGCGGCGGGCGCCGACGCGATTTTTGTGCACCACGGCCTGTTCTGGCGCGGCCAGGCCGGCACGGTCACCGGCTGGATGAAGCAGCGGCTGGCGCTGCTGCTCAAAGCCGACATCAACCTGTTCGCCTATCACCTGCCGCTGGACGCGCACCCGCTGCTGGGCAACAACGCGCAGTTCGGATTGCAACTGGGCCTGCGCGCGCTGGAGGGGCCCGCAGGCCGCTTTGGCGAGCAGGACCTGGGCTTTCTGGGTGGCCGCATCGATGGTGGCGAGTTCGTGAACGCCCAGAGCCTGGCCGAGCATCTTGAATTCAAGCTAAATCGCCCCGTAGTCCTTGTTAATCATAAGAACATAGCTATCAAAAAGATAGCTTGGTGCACGGGCGGCGCGCAGGGCTATTTCGAGGCGGCGATTGCCGCCGGAGCCGACGCCTTCATCACGGGCGAGATTTCCGAGCCGCAAGCCCATTACGCGCGCGAGTGCGGCGTGGCGTATCTGGCCTGCGGCCATCACGCCAGCGAGCGCTATGGCGCACCCGCCGTGGCGGCGCATGTGGCGGCCCAATTCGGCCTGGCGCACGAGTTCATCGACATCGAAAACCCGGCATGAAAGGTATGGCCCCCACGCTTGCCACTTCGTGTGCTGCGCTGCCCCCCAAGGGGGCCGCAGTTGCCTTGGGGCGGCCCGGCGGCAACTGGGGTGTGCCGACATGAATAGCGGCACTCTTCCAATTGCCATTACTCTGGGCGATGCGGCCGGCATCGGCCCGGAAATCATTGTCAAGGCGTTCCGCGATGCGCCGCAGGTGACACAGGGCTGCTTGGTGGCCGGCGACGTGACGACGCTGCGCCGCGCGGTGTCCTTCGTGAGAGGGGCGGGGCAGACCAGCGTGCCCGTCGCGGTGATCGAGGCGCCTTCGCAGGCGCTGGGCGCGCCGCCGCGCTGCATTCCGGTGCTGCCGGTGGCGGGGCTGCCCGAACTCGTCCCGCCGGGACAGGTCAGTGCGCCGGCCGGCCGGTACGCTGCCGATTGCGTGGTCTGGGCGGCGCGCGCGGCCCTGCGCGGCGAGATCGCGGCCCTGGTCACGGCGCCGCTGCACAAGGAGGCGCTGGCGGCCGCGGGTATCGCCTTCCCCGGGCACACCGAGTTGCTGCAGGCCGAGGCGGCGGCCTTCCTGAACAAGCCCTTGCGCGACGTGCCGGTGCGCATGATGCTTGCGAACGACGAACTTCGCACCGTGCTGGTCAGCATCCACGTATCGCTGCGCGCCGCGATCGAGGCGGTCAGTTTCGACAACGTCCTGCAGACGCTGCGGTTGACCCATCAATTCGTTCGGGGACCTGCCGGGACGGCACGGGTCCGCAGGCCGCGCATAGGGGTTGCGGGGCTCAATCCCCATGCCGGCGAGGGCGGGCTGTTCGGGCGCGAGGAGATCGAGATCATCGGCCCGGCCATCGCGGCAGCACGCCTGGAAGGGATCGACGCGAGCGGCCCGTTCGCGCCCGACACGGTGTTCATGCGCGCGCGCGCCAGGGACGGCAGGCCGGGCGAGTTCGACGTGGTCGTGGCGATGTACCACGACCAGGGCCTGATTCCGGTCAAGTACCTCGGTGTGGACCGGGGCGTGAATGTCACGCTCGGGCTGCCGCTGGTGCGCACCAGTCCCGACCACGGGACCGCCTTCGATATCGCCGGTACCGGCACGGCCAATGCGGCCAGCCTGATCGAGGCGATTCGCATGGCGCGCCAGCTATGTGCATGAAAAAGGCCCGTAGTCCATGGACTGCGGGCCCTGATTGCTACGAAATTAGAAGCTAGCGAGCTACCTTTTCAGGTTGTCGCGAATCTCCCGCAGCAGCAGCACGTCTTCCGGCGTGGCGGCCGGCGCGGGCGGCGGCGCGGCTTTCTTGAGGCGGTTCATCTGCTTGACCATCATGAAGATGACGAACGCCAGGATGATGAAGTAAAGCACCACGGTGATGAAGTTGCCGTAGGCGAACACGGCGCCGTGCTTCTTCGCGTCGGCCAGCGACAGCCCCGGCTGCTGGCCCGCCAGCGCGATGTAGTAGTTGGAAAAATCGAGCCCGCCGAATATCTTGCTGACCAGCGGCATGATCAGGTCGTTCACGATCGAATCGACGATCTTGCCGAAGGCTGCGCCGATGATCACACCAACCGCCAGATCCATTGCGTTGCCCTTGACGGCAAACTCCTTGAACTCCTGCATCATGCTCATGAACCGTCTCCTCGTTGGTGTGAAGGGCGCAGTATGCCGGAAACGGGCGGCGGCCAGGTGTCGCGGGTTTGCGGGTAGGGCCCAAATCGGTCAGCTACAATCATTGGCTGATTCCCTGGTGGCGCTCTGTATGCAGTGAGGATTTCCATGAGTGAGACAAAAGTCGATAACAGTAAAAGAACGTGGCTGATTGCTTCCGGATGCATGGGTGCCGTGGGCGCCGTATTCACTGCCACTCCCTTTGTCGAAAGTTTTGAGCCATCGCAGAGAGCCAAGGCGGCCGGCGCGCCCGTCGAGGTAGATATTTCGGGTCTCAAGGCCGGCGACAAAATGACGGTGGCCTGGCGCGGCCAGCCGGTGTGGATCATCCGGCGCACGGCCGCGGAACTCGCGCAGTTGCCGAAGAACGATCCGGAACTCGCCGATCCGAAGTCGGAGCGCCCGGGTTTCACGCCGGTCTGGGCAAAGACCGACTGGCGCTCGATCAAGCCCGAGTACCTCGTGATCGTCGGCATCTGCACCCACCTGGGTTGCACGCCTGACGACCGGTTCACGCCGGGCCCGCAACCCTCGCTGCCCAGCGACTGGCCCGGTGGATTCCTCTGTCCGTGCCACGGCTCGACCTACGACATGTCCGGGCGGGTCTTCAAGAACAAGCCGGCGCCGGACAACATGCTGGTGCCGCCCTACACGTTCCTGTCCGACAGCAGATTGCTGATCGGCGAACACGACAAAGCCAAAGCCTGAAACCGCGGTATCTGGAGCACGACATGGCCGAATTCAAGGAAGTCTCCCCCAACGCCAGCGCGGGTACGAAACTGCTCAACTGGATCGACAACCGCTTCCCGCTCAGCAAGCTCTACAAGGAGCACATGAGCGAGTACTACGCGCCGAAGAACTTCAACTGGTGGTACATCTTCGGCTCGCTGGCGCTGCTGGTGCTGGTGATCCAGATCGTCACCGGCATCTTCCTCACGATGAACTACAAGCCCGACTCGGCGCTGGCGTTCGGGTCGGTCGAGTACATCATGCGCGATGTCTCGTGGGGCTGGCTGATCCGCTACATCCACTCCACCGGCGCCTCGGCATTTTTCGTCGTGGTCTACCTGCACATGTTTCGCGGCCTGCTGTACGGGTCGTACCGCAAGCCGCGCGAGCTGGTCTGGGTCTTCGGCTGCGCGATCTTCCTGTGCCTGATGGCCGAGGCGTTCATGGGCTATCTGTTGCCCTGGGGCCAGATGAGCTACTGGGGTGCCCAGGTGATCGTGAACCTGTTCTCCGCCATTCCGTTTGTCGGCCCCGATCTGGCGCTGTGGATCCGCGGCGACTACACGGTGGGCGACGCGACACTGAACCGCTTCTTCAGCTTCCACGTGATTGCCGTGCCGCTGGTGCTGCTGGGGCTGGTGGTGGCGCACATCATTGCCTTGCACGAAGTCGGCTCGAACAACCCGGACGGCGTGGAAATCAAGGGCCCGAACGCGCCCAAGGACGCGAACGGCCACCCGCTGGACGGGGTTCCGTTCCACCCGTACTACACCGTGCATGACATTTTTGGCGTCTGCCTGTTCCTGATGGTGTTCAGCGCGATCATCTTCTTCGCGCCGGAAGGTGGCGGCTACTTCCTCGAAGCCAACAATTTCATTCCGGCCAACCCGCTGCAGACGCCGCCCGAAATTGCTCCGGTCTGGTACTTCACGCCGTTCTATTCGATGCTGCGCTCGGTGACCACCGAAATGGTGTACGCGATGATGGCCTGCGTGGTGGCCGGCACCGCGTTTGCCGTGATCAAGTCGAAAATGGCGGCTCTTTTCAAGGGCATCCTGGTGCTGATCGCGGCGGGCGTGCTGGCCGTGATGCTGTCCACTGACGCCAAATTCTGGGGCGTGCTGACCATGGGCTGCGCCGTCATCATCCTGTTCTTCCTGCCGTGGCTGGATCGCAGTCCCGCCAAGTCGATCCGTTACCGGCCCGGCTGGCACAAGTACGTTTACGCGTTGTTCGTGGTTGATTTTTTCGTGCTGGGTTATATCGGCACCAAACCGCCGTCGCCCACCCTGAACCTGATCACGCAGACCGGGACGTTCTATTACTTCGGATTTTTCCTGTTGATGCCGTGGTGGAGCCGTCTGGGTGAATTCAAGCCGGTGCCGGATCGCGTCACCTTTGCCGCGCACTGAGCAGGAGGCCCTCGACAATGAACAAGATGAAAAAACTCGCGCTGGGTCTGATGGCGGCCGTGGCGTTCCTGGTGGGCGCGCAAGCCGCCGAACTTCAAGCCATTGCATGGGACAAGGCGCCCAACCAGACGAACGACCTGGCGGCGCTGCAAACCGGCGCCAAGCTGTTCGTCAACTACTGTCTGAACTGTCACTCCGCGGCGTTCATGCGCTACACCCGCCTGCAGGATCTCGGCCTGAGCCCGAAGCAGATCAAGGACAACCTGCTCTTTACCGACAACACGCTGGCTGACACCATGACGGCGGCCATCGACCCCAAGCAGGCCAAGGAGTGGTTCGGCACCAACCCGCCCGACCTGACGCTGGTGGCCCGGTCGCGCGCGACCCACGAAGGCAGCGGGGCGGACTACCTGTACACGTACCTGCGCACTTTCTATCGCGACGATACCAGGGCAACCGGCTGGAACAACCTGGCGTTTCCCAACGTGGCCATGCCGAACCCGCTGTGGGAACTGCAGGGCCAGCGCAAGGCCACGTTCAAGAAAGTCAAGAAGGAAGACGGCGAGGGGGTCGAAGTCTTCGACAGCTGGCAACAGATCAGCCCGGGGACCATGAGCACCTCGCAGTACGACCAGGCGGTGGGCGATCTGGTCAGCTACCTGCAGTGGATGAGCGAGCCGTCGCGCAACACGCGCATCCGCGTGGGCGTCTGGGTCCTGCTGTTCCTGGGCCTGTTCACGATCATTGCCTGGCGGCTCAATGCCGCGTTCTGGAAAGACGTCAAGTAATAGCAATCGCATGCGACTCGGGCGTACCGCCCGGGTCTTCCAGAGTGGGACTGCTCCCGGCATCCCACTCTTTTTGATTTTCAGGAGCCTTCACCATGATGGTGCTTTATTCAGGAACCACCTGCCCGTTCTCCCATCGCTGCCGCTTCGTGCTGTTCGAGAAGGGAATGGATTTTGAGATCCGTGACGTGGATCTGTACAACAAGCCGGAAGACATCGCCGTGATGAATCCGTACGGCCAGGTGCCGATCCTGGTGGAGCGCGACCTGATCCTGTACGAGTCGAACATCATCAACGAATACATCGACGAGCGCTTCCCGCATCCGCAACTCATGCCCGGCGATCCGGTGGATCGCGCGCGCGTGCGCCTGTTCCTGCTCAATTTCGAGAAGGAGCTGTTCGTGCACGTCTCCACGCTCGAGAACCGGGCCTCCAAGAGCAACGAGAAGGCGCTGGAGAAGGCCCGTTCGCAAATCCGCGAGCGCCTCACGCAGCTCGCCCCGGTGTTCCTCAAGTACAAGTACATGCTGGGCGACAATTTCTCGATGCTCGATGTGGCCATTGCACCGCTGCTCTGGCGTCTGGACTACTATGGCATCGACCTCTCCAAGAACGCGGCGCCGCTGCTGAAGTACGCCGAGCGCATTTTTTCGCGACCGGCGTACATTGAAGCTTTGACGCCGTCCGAAAAAGTGATGCGCAAGTAATATGGAATATGGCCCCCACGCGTGTCGCTTCGCATGCTGCGCTGGCCTCACTGGCTGGCGTTGCTTGGGGCGGCCTGGCGCGGCGGCCGCTGGCCCAGGTTTAATTTGGCTTGATTCATGAATGCCCCGGACTCTTCCTCGACGCGCCCCTATCTGATACGGGCGCTGTACGAGTGGTGCAGCGACAACGGCCTGACCCCCTATGTGGCCGTGCTGGTGGACGAGTCCGTCCAGGTGCCGCGCGAATACGTGAAGAACGGCGAGATCGTTCTCAACATCAGTTTTGACGCCACCAGTTCGCTCAAGCTTGGCAACGACTTCATCGAGTTCAAGGCCCGTTTTGCCGGCACCCCGCGCGAGATCGTCGTGCCTGTCAGCCGCGTGATTGCCATCTATGCTCGCGAGAACGGGCAGGGCATGGCCTTTCCGGTCGCCGTTGCCGCGGCATCCGGCGATGCGGCCCCCAAGCTGCAGACCGGGTTGAGCAGCGTGCCGGATGCAGCGCGTCCCCCGGAGGCCCCGCCCAAGGTGGTGCCCATGGCACCGGTCGAGGGCATTGCGCCGCGCGACGACACCGAGCCACCGCGGCCCACTGGCGGCGGGCGCCCGTCGCTCAAGCGCGTGAAGTAGGCGCCGCCTGCCGGTTGCATCGAGGCCCCCGTAAAATACAGCGTGGCCGATTTAGCTCAGTTGGCAGAGCAACCGCCTTGTAAGCGGTAGGTCGTCAGTTCGATTCCGACAATCGGCACCAATTCACTGCTTCAGGCAGTGTCAAACCACATCAAAACCCGCGCGCTTCCTAGCGTAGCGGGTTTTTTCTTGCGTCACGCGGCATCAAGGGCTAGCATGACATACCAACAAAATGACGGTACTTTAGTTGGTATGTCCAACTACCAACATCCCAGATACCAACAAAGGGGCGAGCATGGCGCTTACAGACACCTTCGTTAAGAACATCAAGCCGACCGGTGCGCCGGCTGGCGACAAGCACACCGACGGGCAGGGACTCTACCTTCACGTCAAGACGGCGGGCAAGTATTGGCGCATGAGCTACCGCTTCGGCGGAAAGCAAAAGCTTTTGGCCCTGGGCGTGTACCCGGCTGTCTCGCTTGCCAAGGCCCGCCAGCGGCGCGACAAGGCGCGTGAACTGCTGGCGGACGGGATCGACCCTAGCGAAGCCAAGCGCGAGGAAAAGCTGGCCAAGGCTGGCGCGGCTGGAAACACGTTCAAGGCGACTGCCCTGGAATGGCACGCTATGAAGGCCAAGGGTTGCGCTGCAAACACGTCAGACAAGCGATTGACGCAGTTGGAGAATCACATTTTCCCAGCCATCGGGAACCGTCCGATTGCCGACGTGAAACCCCCGGAGATACTTGCGATGGTGCAGGCCGTGGCGGCGAAGGGCACAGCCTACACGGCGGGCAGGCTTCGGGAAATCTGCGGGCAGGTGTTCCGCTTTGCGATTCAGACCGGGCGGGCGACCTTTGATCCGGCGGCTTCGATGCGCGGGGCCATTGAAAAACCGGGGGTCAAGCATCGGCCAGCGTTAACCACCCGGCGCGAATTCGGCCAGTTCGTGCGTGATCTGCGAGACACCACGCGGGCAGACCCACTCACCAAGCTGTGCGCCAGATTCGGCCTGCTGACTTGGACCCGGCCAAAGGAGCTACGGCAGGCCCGCTGGGATCAATTCGACCTTGAGGCGGCGGAATGGCGCATCCCGGCTATCGAAATGAAGACCGGCAAGCACCTGCAAGCCCACACTGTGCCGCTGTCACCTCAGGCACTGACGTTGTTGCCCCAATTGCGTGAGCTATCAGGCCACACCGACCGCCTGTTTCCGAGCGGGGGCAATTCCGGCGGCGTTATCAGCGAGAACACGATCAACAACCTGTTTCGGCGCATGGGCTATGCCGATAAGCAAAGTCACCACGGGCTGAGGGCATCGGCGCGTAGCCTGCTGAGTGAGCGCGGCTGGTCAACCGAGGCACTGGAGCGACAGCTTGATCACAAAGAAGCGAATCAGGCGGTTGCAGCCTATGCGCGAAGCCAGCATCTTGATGAACGGCGGCGCTTCATGGCCGATTGGGGGGCGCTGGTGGCGGCGTTGGAATCAGGGGACAACGTGATCCCGATTCGTGTAGCGGCGTAACGGGCGGCAGTATGGCACTGACTGCCACCGAAATTGAAACGTTAGAGCCCAACGGGAAAGCAGGCGGATCAAAGCACGCGGAGGTGCAGGGGCCTTGTCTTCACGTCAAGGACGTCGGAAAGTATTCGCGCATGAATTGCCGTTTCGAGGGTAAGCGTAAGACCCTGGCTTGCGGCGTTTTCCGGCGTGGCGACCTCCTCACCAAGCACGTGAGACTGATGCAGGACTGGGCTTGGTGGTGTGAGGCAGGCAGGCCGACTGGCGCGGTCGTGTTGCCATGGCGGCAAGGGGCCACAAGAGGGGAGAGGCGATGACACAAAGCAAGCCGCGGGCTATCAAACCCAACACCATGGATTTAGCAATTGCTGCTCGTGGTGGGTTTACAGACCCGCTCAAAGAAAAGCTGGGGTTGTATTTCAACGCGGCAGTTTGTGAAGAAATGGCCAAGCGCGTTCTTAATGCAATAGCCAGCTACGAGATCGAAATGAAAGCCAACCCCGACAGGAAGATCATTCGAGAGCAGCGGAGCGACCGGCACGAACTGATCGAGACTATGAAGGAATTGAATATCCGACTCCTCCCGTGGCACATCCCACTGCCGGTGTATACGCCAGCGCGAACTAAGTACACGCCCCTTGGGCGCGGCAAGTCTGCATTGCGCGATGAGATAGGCGACTTGGTATTACGCATAGCTCACCTTCAAGCATTGTTCGAATCCATCAATATCCCGACTCCCCCCGGTAAGACTAATCCCGGCAAGCCGGAGCGTGCGCGTCTGGTGCTTAGCCTTAAGGATATTGTTGCGGAGTTCAGGAGCGATCTCAAGCAGCCCAAAATTCCCTTGAGAGACAACCAGGCGAACTTCATTGGAGACGTTGTTGCGCTTTTTGGTATAGACCAAAAGCGCAAAAAGTAAAGCAGAAATCCTAGTCTCACCGGGGCAGGATGTTGGCGTGACAGCGCCTTTCTGCTTCATTAATCTTCAAAGCGTACCCCTTCATTTCATTGGAGAAACGCCATGAAGAAAACAACTGAGAGCATCCCCGCCGCACTTCAAAACTTCGACGCTTTGCCAGACTCCGCAAACGTGCGTCTGCCCGTGGTGATGGGTCTCTTTGCCTGCTCCGCCGTAACCATTTGGCGAATGGTCCAAAGGCAAAAAATTCCAGCCCCGCGAAAACTGTCTGCAGGTGTCACCGCATGGCATGTCGGCGAGCTGAGAGAGGCCCTTGCAGCTGCGGGAGAGGGCACATGATTCCCCACATAGTTTTTTACCTCCCTGCAACTATGCCGGAGCCGACGACCGTCTGGGAACAAAACGGCTGGCTGCTGATGCGCGAAGTCGATGCCCTGCACAACCAGGGAGGATTGCGGGTCACCACACTGGGGTTTCCCGATGGCAGCCGAATGGTTCAAGTCCTCCTTGATCTGGCGGTCCCCGCTGCCAAGGTAATCAAGGAACTCGCCGGTATCGTGAAAGCGGATATGGACCGCGAGAAGGCGGCATTAGCTGTGGGTGAAAAATTTATTCCAATTGAACTCGACTGGACCTGGCCGGCGCGCACGGCGGTCAGGCTCGACAATGAACGCAAGCGGGCGGAATTGGATCAAGAAGGGCTTGAGTAATGCCCGCGATAACGACCGCTACTCAGTGGCTGGCGCCGAATTTTGCAAACATCCCCGCCGCATTGCGCACCCTGCCGTGGGCGGTGTGGAAGGCGGTGCCGCGCAAAGAGCCGGGGAAATTCGGGAAGCCACCGTCCAACCCCTCTACGGGCAGAAAAATTGGCACCAACAAGCCGGATACATGGGGGACGTATGAGGAGGCCAAACGGGCTTACGAGGCCGGCGACTGGGATGGCGTTGGGGTGCTGCTGACGGCAGGCAGCGGGATCGTTGGCATTGACGTGGACGACGCCGAAACGACGTTCAAGACCCAACCTCAGGCGCAGGAAATTCTCAAGGCGTACAAGCGCAGCGGCGGGTTCGTGGAAATCTCTCCGAGCGGTACAGGGGTTCACGGGTACGTCATGGGCACCCTGCCACCCGGTCGGCGCAAGGCTGGGTCGCTTGAAATTTATGATGATGTGCGGTTCCTGACGGTCACGGGTGGGGGCACGGGGGAATTAAAACCCGACCCGGTGTTCATCAGCGATTTCCACGGGCTGTTGTCACACGAGGAGAAGCCAGCGGCAACGGTGCAGCCGGGATTGACGGTAGCCGATAGCGCAGTGGTTCAGCAGTTGGAGGCGACCGTAAAGGCTGCCGAGCCGGCACTATGGGAGGGACGGTGGGCCGGGAGTTATCCGTCCCAGTCAGAAGCCGATCAAGCTCTATGTAGCAAGATCGCCAACCACGCCAAAACGGCGGGGGTCGCTGCGGCGGATATTCATGCCACTTTGGAGGCTGTCTTTTCCCTGTCGAAACTGGGGGAGCGGAAGAAGTGGCAAGAACGCGAAGACTATCGGCGGCGGACGGTCGGCAAGGCCGTTGACGATTACGCCAGCGAGGCGGCCGAGAGCGAGGCGACCCCCGCGCAGGTCGGGGCGCTTGCCGAGTTTGGTTCACGGTATTTTGTCGCCCCTCTGGGTAGCCAAGTTCTTGTTTTCGACCGGCGGGCTGAAGACATTGTCGGCAGCGCGATGCGCCCAACGGCGTTCCACCATCTTCACGCCAACAAATTCGCCAGCGGCGATAACGTCAGCAGAAAATGGTTTGCCTCCAAGAGCCGCGAGACCCTGGACAGCGTGGTCTTCGACCCTGAAGGCCGCGCAAAACCTGACGTGTTCAATCTGTGGCGCGGGTTGCCGCTGGTGCCGAAAGCGGGGACTTGCGGGCGAATTCTGAGTCACGTCAAGTTCGTATGGTGCAGCGGGGACAGGCTGCAATTTCGCTACGTGTTGAAGTGGCTCGCATTGCTGGTTCAAATACCGTGGCGGAAGCCAGAGGTCGCCCTCATATTGAGAAGCATCGAAGGCACAGGCAAAACCATCATCACCAATGTGCTGTTGGAAATTTTCGGTCGGTATGGCTTCACGGCTGCGCAAACCTCCCAAGTCGCCGGGAATTTCAACGGGCACTTGATGGACAAGGTGCTGGTGGTACTGGAAGAAGCTGTGTTCGCTGGCGACATGAAAGCCGACTCGATCGCGAAAGTTCTGATTTCCAATTCGCACATGGCCTATGAATGGAAGGGCAAGGACGTGATACAGGGGCGCAGCTACCACCACGTTTTGATTCTGAGCAATCGAACCTGGGCGGTACCTGCCGGCCCGGATGCGCGCCGTTATGCCGTCCTGGACGTTTCAGCCCACAGGAAGGGGGATTGGGAATACTTCAAGGCCCTTTCGGCCCAGATCGAGGCCGGGGGAGCCGCAGCATTTCTGTATTTTCTGCTTAAGCTGGATATTTCCAATTTCAATCCCCGTGACCTCCCACAGACCAGCGGGATGCGCCAGCAGCGTGCCGAGACCATCATGCGCAGCGATCCGGTGCAGGCGTGGTGGTTGTCGGTGCTGGCTGATGGAGAGTTTCCCGTCGAAGACGGCGCCATTCCTTGGGGGGTCTCGATTAGCTCCCATGAAATACAGGACAGCTTCAAGGTTTCCACAAGAGGGGGGCGAAATGTCCCTCCGTGGCCGGTTGCAGTCAAGCAGTTGAAAAAGCTGCTACCGGCCGGCGCACTGACCAAGACCCGCCCGCGAGTGGCGGGAAATCTCGGAAGCACCCGGCAGCAGGAATACAGCCTACCGCTACTCACCGATGCACGAGCCGAATTTGAAAAGACAACGGGTGTGAACCCGACCGCCTGAAGCGGTCACGGTGGTCACAGGGGGAGAAATTACCATGACCGCCGAAACCCGCATAGATGCTGGCTTGGTCAGGGTGGTCATAGGGGTCATAGTATTTTTTGAAGTTAAAGAATATCGAACCCCCCTGTGGGTGGGTGCAACCCCGCTTTCTCGGCGCCGATGTGCCGTAGCGATTTGTGCGGAATTACCGTGACCGCTATGACCACCCTGACCAAGTCAATAACGGCGCGGGTTGCAGCCCAGATGGTCGCTTTATCTCCTGTGACCAGCCATGACCAAAAGCTCAAGAAATCCGAAATCCAGGAGGAAACACCATGTCAATTGACCCAACGAAGTTCCGCGAAACTGCTGCCGGGCACGCGGAGACAGCCCTGACAGTTGCCGCAGAAATCATGCGCAATGAAGACATTGCCCCTGCTGTTCGTCTAGACGCCGGTAAGTGGCTTACGAAGGTGGCCGATCTGGAGCCTAAGCAGACCCCACAGTGGGGGGTGTCTCCCTTCACCATCACTATCAATTTGGGCGAAGGCAAGGACGAAATACTCGTTCTCTCCCCTCCCGTGGAATCCATGTTGGACCGGCTGCTAGGTGAAAGTGAAGGGTAAGCAGCCGTGAGCGTAGCAATGCTACTGGTCCGCAGGCCTCGACACAGGCGAAGCGGGCCATTGCCCGTAGGCGCAATGAGAGGCCTCAAATTAATTCATAAAGTTCAACGAGTTTTGCCAGATAGGGCGGCCAACGTTTTGGTCCTCTGAGGCTCATCGAGTCAACGCAACTCTATTTGGGATTGACTTTTAAAGCCTGAAGTTCGATTATGCCTAATGGCTGGGGCCAGACCTCATGGAGGTGAGGCGGACATAGGCAACCGATTAAGGCCTGCGTTCGAGTGTTGGTGCCGGCTCAAGGTGCGGCATCGATAAAAACAAGGAGAAGAACAATGATGTCCATGAAATTGCCGCTCATGGCAGCGCTCATGGTTTTTGTGGCGCTCCCCGCCCCCGCCCCCGCGGTGGAGCAGGTGGAGTACGACTACCTGCAGGAGACGATCACCCGAGTGCAGGAGTGCTTCAGACAAAGGCAAGAACAGGGCCAGGACGGTCTGACCATCATCCGATGTTGGCCGGACACGAGCCCGAGGAAGTGCAGGGAACTCGGTGCCCAGCGGGCAAACGCCCAGTCGGAGCCCTCTAAGAAGTTTGCCTGGAACCGGTGCGTGATGTCGTGTGCCTCGGCGGGCTACTTTTCCAAGCATGTGGGTGAGTGCTCGAACTGAAACTCATCAGTTCGCCCCAGAGGTTTCAAAATGTCGGCCTAATCAGCCCGAGTAGTGCTCTTTGCAGGCCTTTCCCATCCAGTACAGGTACTGGAATGAATACTGCTCTCCGGTTCGCTCTTCGCTGAAAACAGGGCGCACGCCATCTTCACCGCCCTTGTCAAACCGCAGGACTGACGACTGATGATTCTGATCCTTGTATCGGACGGCCAGCGCTATTTGTCTGGCAGAAGGTTGGGACGATGGCGGGAACTCATCGATCACGCTGATCGGAATCCAATGTGTCAGCTCACCTTCGTACGTCAGCTCCAAAACGCCTGATTTGGCACGGTAGACGATTTCTTTGGGGACATGCTTGGCGTCGTCAGACTTGTTCGGATCAAAGGCCTCTTGAGGCTGCTTGGTGCTCGGAGATTGGGTGCACGGAGGTGGTGCTGACGCTACAACGGATTGCTGAATCCGTTCATACTCTGCTCGCGCGGCGTTCGATGGAGATGAGATGTAAGACGTGAGGTGTAAGGGTTTGCGATAGTCATCACGCAGCCCGTCGGTAAGGTAACGGTCAACCTCGTAGTCAAGGTGCTTGTCGATGAAATCTTCGCCCACAGTTTCCCTAGTCACAAAGAAATAAAGCACGATTCGGCTTTTGATGCCAGCTGACAGCACTTCGCCCTTTTGCGATGCAGCCCTGTCAAAAGCGCCCGCAACCTTGCGGTACATGGCAACTATCTCGGCATCGGTCATGTCACTGGATGGCCCCACGCCCAATTGTCTGGCTATCTCCCTGAAGGCGCCCGCGATGATGCTGCCGCTTAATTCCTGCGCCTCAGCCGAAAGCTGCTTTTGTGGCGTCGCTGATCCCGATGCAGTGGGCTTCCCGACTTGGCGCAAAACAGTCATTGCAACATCCTTGCGGATGGAGTCGTGCTGACGATTGCAGATCGTGGCAATCCCCTCCGCTATACGTTTGAGGTTTGCCGGACTTACCCCGCCATGTTCCGCAAAAAGACTGAGCTTTAAGACTGCGATTTCGTAGCCCGTCAGTTCGCCTCCTGCGTCCATGGCAGCGATGTATTTTTGCCTCAATAACTGATCAATGCCCTTTTTGATATTGGGATTGATCCAGGGGAGGTACAAGCCAGTTTCATTTTTTATGATCGTGTCTGTGTACCGCTCGTAGAGCTTGACGCCAACGTAGTTCGTCCCGGCGCGTTTGATGGCGTTGAACAAGCTCATGCCAAACGGAAATTGAGGTCGTGTACGAGGCTCGCCATGGAAGGCTCCAGATGTCTTGGTTTGCTTTCCTACGAAAGCGGCAGTCAATACTAACAAATGCAAGTATTGCTAAAAATTAGAAAAGTTATACGGGGTATAGGCAAGAGACTGCCCCTGCCCGACACCAGTCCCCCCCTGTGGGGGGTCGGTTGGAAAAAGGATTCTTTGGACCGCGTGGCCGTTGACAGGGCAGTAGAGTTGTCGGGTCCATACTTCAGCTTTGGGTCCGCCATTTCTGTAAAAGCATCAGGCTACTGCCGGGCATGCGCCCGACCTGCAGCCCTCCGCGCGACCGTGGGCATACCTGGCTCGGGCCTGAGCTACGGCGAGCAGCTATCGAGCAAACACACGACACCAGAACATGCGCCAGAGCTCAACACCGCCAGCAAGGGCTTGAGCTTTGCCTCGCCGCTCGGGTGGGCGCTGCTGGGGCTTATCGTGGCGATCATTGTCTTTTGGTGATTTGATCCACACCGACGGCAGAATACTTTGAAAAATGACGGTACTTTTGACGGTACTTTTCAAAACATGATCGCCAGAGTCAAGCATCCATGCGGGCTACGGCTTAGGTAGTGAGTCAGACAATCGCACCATTTTCCTCGCGGCAACAGCGCTACGACCCACGGTCGATCTGGACCTTGAGCCGGATGGCGTTGACCTCCCAGCCCTGGCTGCGCAAGCGGGATTGGAGCGAGGGCAGCAGCTGTCGCAGCTTGGCCGCGGCGGCGTTGCCGTGCACCAGCAGGCACCAGGTCTGGCCGTCGATCGGGCCGGGTTGAACCGCGGCTCGCAGCGCCTCGGGAATCAGGCCCTGTATGGCCTCCAGGCGCTGGCCCGACTCACGCGCGAGTTCGCTCAGCCGGGCCAGTGTCGGCGACTCCTGCGCGGCCTGCTGCAGCGAGACGGCATGGCGATGGCGAGGCACGGTTGATGTGGTCACGGCGTATCGAGAACGGGGCACGGACCCTTGATTATGGGGGCCCTGAGTGTCATCGGTGGGCCGATCTCGCGTTTGGCGCCTGAAACGGGCTGCCATGGCCATGGTGGCCCAAGCGGCGCCGGCGGGCGCTGGCCGCCACAAAGGTAAAATTCCATGTTTGGTCGCCGCTGCAGCTGCCCGCCATCGTTGCATTTTGCAGTCGCGACCCCACCTGAATCCACCAACTTAGGGATTTCGGTCGCTTTGGCGGGCCAGCACGGGCCGGCGAGGCGGTCTCGCATTCATGGCCACCAACAACTTCCTCACCAAAATATTCGGCAGCCGCAATGACCGGCTCCTCAAGCAATACCGCAAAGTTGTGGAGCGCATCAACGCGCTGGAGCCGGCCTACGAGAAGCTGAGTGACGAGGAGCTGCGCGGCAAGACCCCGGAATTCAAGAACCGTGTCGCGAGCGGCGAGACGCTGGATGCGATCTTGCCCGAAGCCTTTGCCGTGGTGCGCGAAGGTTCCAAGCGCATCATGAAAATGCGCCATTTCGATGTGCAGATGATCGGCGGCATGGCGCTGCATGACGGCAAGATTGCGGAGATGGGCACCGGCGAAGGCAAGACGCTGACCTCCACGCTGCCCGTGTACCTGAACGCGCTGACGGGGCAGGGCGTCCATGTCGTGACGGTGAACGACTACCTCGCGAATCGGGACGCGCTGTGGATGGGGCGCCTGTACAACTTCCTGGGCCTTTCTGTCGGCATCAACCTGCCGCAGATGCCGCGCGAGGAGAAGCAGGCTGCCTATCGGGCCGACATCACCTACGGCACCAACAATGAATACGGCTTTGATTACCTGCGCGACAACATGGTCTACGAAGCGCAGGACCGGGTCCAGCGCGGCTTGAATTACGCGATCGTGGACGAGGTGGACTCGATCCTGATCGACGAGGCCCGCACGCCGCTCATCATCAGCGGCCAGGCCGAAGACCATACCGCGATGTACGTCACCATCAACAAGGTGGTGCCGATGCTGACCGTGCAGGAAGGGGTGGAAGACCTTCGCACCGGCGAGGGTGTGACCAAGCCGGGCGACTTCACGATCGACGAGAAGACGCACCAGGTGTTTCTGACCGAACAGGGCCACGAAAATGCCGAGCGCATTCTCTTCAACCTGGGCCTGATCCCGGAAGGGGCGACGCTGTACGACCCGGCCAACATCACCCTGATGCATCACCTGTATGCCGCGCTGCGCGCGAACCACCTGTACCACCGGGACCAGCACTACGTGGTGCAGAACGGCGAGATCGTGATCGTCGACGAATTCACGGGACGCCTGATGTCGGGGCGGCGCTGGGGGGAAGGACTGCACCAGGCGGTGGAGGCCAAGGAAGGGGTGAATATCCAGGCGGAAAACCAGACGCTGGCATCCATCACGTTCCAGAACTATTTCCGGCTCTACGGCAAGCTGGCCGGCATGACCGGGACCGCCGACACCGAGGCGTACGAGTTCCAGGAAATCTACGGCCTGGAGACCATCGTGATTCCGCCGAACCGGCCGAGCCAGCGCGATGACCAGCTCGATCGCGTGTATAAGACCACGCGCGAAAAATACGAAGCCGCCATCAAGGACATCCGCGAGTGCTATGACCGCGGCCAGCCGGTGCTGGTGGGCACGTCCTCGATCGAGAACTCCGAGATCATCGACCAGTTGCTGCAAAAGGAAAAGTTGCCGCACCAGGTTCTCAATGCCAAGCAGCACGCGCGCGAGGCGGAGATCGTGGCGCAGGCCGGGCGTCCGAAGATGATCACGATCGCCACCAACATGGCGGGCCGGGGCACCGACATCGTGCTGGGTGGAAACGTGGACAAGGCGATCGAGGCGCTGCAGACGGACGAGACCGTGGATGCCGCCGCCCGGCAGGCCCAGGTCGAGCAACTGCGCGCGCAATGGACGCGCGACCATGAATTCGTCAAGCAGCAGGGCGGGCTGCGCATCATCGCAACTGAGCGCCACGAGTCGCGCCGCATCGACAACCAGTTGCGCGGGCGTTCGGGACGCCAGGGCGATCCCGGCTCGTCGCGCTTTTATCTCGGACTGGACGATTCCCTGATGCGCATTTTCGCGGGCGATCGCGTCAAGGCCATCATGGAGCGCCTGAAGATGCCCGACGGGGAAGCCATCGAGGCGGGCATCGTCACGCGCAGCATTGAATCGGCCCAGCGCAAGGTGGAAGCACGCAATTTCGACATCCGCAAGCAATTGCTCGAATACGACGATGTCTCGAACGACCAGCGCAAGGTGATCTACAAGCAGCGCAACGACATTCTGGACGCGGGCGATCTGGCGGCGCAGATCGACGCGCTGCGCGAGGGTTGTCTGACCGACCTGGTGCGCCAGTACGTGCCGGTGGAATCGGTCGAGGAGCAATGGGATCTTGCGGGCCTGGAAAAAGTGCTTCGCGAAGAGTGGCAGATCGTGCTGCCGTTGCAGGAACAGGTGCAGGCGGCCAGCGCCTGCACCGACGAGGATGTCCTGCAATCGGTGATCGACGCGGCGAATGTGGCGTTCGCGGCCAAGGCGGAGCAGATCGGCGGCGAGAATTTCACCCAGTTCCAGCGCATCGTGCTGTTGCAGAGCATCGACTCGCACTGGCGCGAACACCTCAGCTCGCTGGACTATCTGCGCCAGGGCATTCATTTGCGCGGCTACGCGCAGCAGCAGCCCAAGCAGGAATACAAGCGCGAGGCGTTCGAGCTGTTCGGACAGTTGCTCGATTCGGTCAAGAACGACGTCACCAAGGTGCTGATGACCGTGCAGGTGCAATCCAGCGAGCAGCTCGGGCAGGCGGCCGAGGAGCTGGGCAGCCGCGCCGAGAATATCGTCAACGTGACCTACAGCGCGCCCACCGAGACCGGCGGGGTCGAGACCGTGGTGGACGAGGGGACCGTCAAGGGGCAACACCTGCGTCCGACGGCGTCCGCGGCCGCAGCGGCCGTGGCCGGCGCGGCGCTGGCACGCGTGGGCCGCAACGACCCTTGCCCCTGCGGCAGCGGCAAGAAATACAAGCATTGCCACGGCAAACTGGCCTGATTGCGGAGACTGTTCCATGTCCGTCCATCTGACCGCTCCCGATCCTGCGTCCCTGCACCCGATTGCCGGCGTTCGCCTCGGCGTTACCGAGGCCGCGATCCGCAAGGCGGCACGCAAAGACCTCACGGTGGTATTGATCGACGAGGGGGCCAGCGTGGCCGGGGTGTTCACGCAAAACCGCTTTTGCGCGGCGCCGGTGCAGGTGTGCCGCGAGCATCTCGCCGGCGGTCAGGCGATCCGCGCCCTGCTGATCAACACCGGGAACGCCAACGCCGGCACGGGCAACGAGGGACTGATGCGCGCCCGTGCCAGCTGCGCGGCGCTGGCACGCCAGTTGTCGCTCGCGCCGGCGCAGGTCCTGCCGTTTTCCACCGGCGTGATCATGGAGCCGCTGCCGCTCGCGCGCATCGAGGCGGGCCTGCCGGCTGCCGTGGCCGATGCGCGGGAAGGTCATTGGGCGCGCGCGGCCGAGGCGATCATGACCACCGACACGGTGCCCAAGGCGTTCAGCGCGCAGGTCGCGACGGGCGGCGCCACCGTCAGCATCAGCGGCATCGCCAAGGGCGCGGGCATGATCCGGCCCAACATGGCGACCATGCTCGGGTTTATCGCCACCGATGCCTGTGTGGCGCCGGCCGTGCTGCGGGACATGGTCGCGGCTGTGGCCGAGGCGTCGTTCAACCGCATCACGGTGGACGGCGACACCTCCACGAACGACTCGCTGATCCTGATCGCCAGTAATCGCGCGGCGCATGCGCCGATCACCGCGCTGGACAGCGCCGGGGGCCGCGCACTGCAGGCCGCACTCACCGATGTTGCAAAAAAACTGGCGCAAGCCATTGTCCGTGATGGGGAAGGCGCTACAAAATTCATAGAAATTGCGGTCGAAGGCGGGAAAACTTCGCAGGAATGCCGGCAAGTGGCCTATGCGATTGCGCACTCGCCGCTGGTCAAGACGGCGTTCTTCGCCAGCGACCCGAACCTGGGCCGCATCCTGGCCGCGGTGGGCTATGCGGGCATTCACGACCTGGACCCGACGAAGATCGACCTGTACCTGGATGATGTGCATGTCGCGATGCGCGGGGGACGCCACCCCGCGTACCGCGAGGAAGATGGACAGCGCGTCATGAAGCAAAGCGAAATCGTGGTGCGGGTGGTGCTGGGACGCGGCAGCGCCTCGGACACGGTATGGACCTGCGATCTGAGCCACGAGTATGTGTCCATCAATGCGGACTACCGCTCGTAGACGCTGCGCTGCCCATGAACGAGAACCTTGAACGCCTGATGCTGCGTGCCGAGCAGCTCATGAACCGGATCGAGGCGGCGCTGCCCGAACCGTTTTCGCCCCCCGACTGGAGCACGGCCATCGCGTGGCGCTACCGCCGGCGCAGCTCCGGCCATGGCCTGCTCTCGCCGGTGCGTCACGTGGGCGCGATCCGCCTCGATGACCTGAAGGAAATCGACGGGCAGAAGGAAAAAATACGGCTCAACACCCTGCACTTTGTGCAGGGCAAGCCGGCCAACAATGTGCTGCTGACGGGAGCGCGCGGAACCGGCAAATCGTCGCTCATCAAGGCCTGCCTGAATGCCTACTCAGCGCAGGGTTTGCGCCTGATCGAAGTCGATAAAACCGACCTGATCGACCTGCCCGACATCGTGGACGTGGTGGCGCAGCGGCCCGAGAAATTCATCGTGTTCTGCGACGACCTGAGTTTTGACGAGGGCGAGCCCGGCTACAAGGCGCTCAAGTCCGCTCTGGACGGCTCGGTGGCCGCCGCGACGCCGAACGTGCTGATCTATGCCACCAGCAACCGGCGCCACCTGCTGCCCGAGTACATGAAGGAAAACCTCAGCTACACGCACACCGAGGATGGCGAGGTCCACCCCGGCGAAGTGGTGGAGGAGAAGATTTCGCTGTCCGAGCGCTTTGGCCTGTGGGTGAGCTTTTACCCGTTCAACCAGGATGAGTACCTCGCGATCGTGGCGCAGTGGCTGGCCTCGTTCGGCGCGAGTGCGCCAGCAATTGCGGCGGCGCGCGCCGAATCGCTGGTCTGGGCGCTCGAGCGCGGCTCGCGCAGCGGCCGCGTGGCCTACCAGTTTGCGCGCGACTATGCGGGCAAACACCCACGATGACGGCTGACTTGAGCAACGCCGGGCCGTCCCAAGGCGCGGGGGCTCCTCTCGTGGCTGACGCCGACCGCCCGCGCGAGGGCGGCCTGGATCGCGCACTGGTCGATGTCGCGGTGGGCGTGCTGATCCGGCCGGACGGCGACTTCCTGCTCACCTCGCGCCCGGCGGGCAAGGTGTACGCGGGCTATTGGGAGTTTCCGGGCGGCAAGCTGGAGGCGGGTGAAACCGTGGCGCAGGCCCTGCGCCGCGAACTGCACGAGGAACTCGGGATTGTGATCGACACGGCCACGCCGTGGAAGACGGAACGGGTGGACTATCCGCACGCGCTGGTGCGGCTCAACTTCTGCAAGGTGTTCGCATGGACGGGCGAGCTGCAAATGCGCGAGGGCCAGTCGTGTGCCTGGCAGCGACTGCCGGTGCGCGTGGGACCCATGCTGGCCGGCGCGGTACCGGTGCTGGGCTGGCTGGCGCAAGAGCGGGAATTTATTGGCGCTACATACCTTGTAGCTAGCAACATAGAACCTTAAAGGGCTACGGCCACTTTTCTCTCAAGAATCGTCGCGTCGGGGGTCACCGAAGACGGCATCGTCCGGCGCGTCCTGCGTCGGCATGCGGAAGCGCTCGCTGGCCCAGGCGCCCAGGTCCATGTTCCTGCAGCGCTCGCTGCAAAAGGGCCGGTACCGGTTGGCAGGCGCATACAGACTGTCGCCGCCGCAGGCCGGGCAGGTCACGAGTCTGGGCGTTGAGTCGGCCGCAGGCATGGCGTTTGCCGGTTCAGGGGATGGAGCGGGCGTTCAGGAGCACAGCGTCACTTCGAACGCCGTGTCGTCGTTGCTGGCCTGCAGCCGGTCATCCGCTTCCTGACGCATCAATCGCACCGTGACCATCAACCGGTTGCCGCTGATTTCGGGAATCAGGCCCAGCGCCGGATCGAGGCGCAGGCGCATCAACTGGAAGGTGCGGCCCTGCGGCAGGCTTTGCTGGAATTGCCCGGCGCTGGCCACCACTTTTTGCGGCACGCCCGAGTCGCGCAGCAACTTCAGCAAGCGGTGGATGGATTCGGCCAGCGGGCCCAGCGTCGTGGCCCAGCGTTCCAGGTCGGCCCGGCGCGCTGCGGCGTCCCGGTGCTGCCACGCGTAGTACGCGGGCAGGTCGAATTCGCAGGTGCCGCCCGGGATGCCCGCGCGGCTGCGGATGCCCATGAGCCAGTCGTTTTCAGTCAGCGACTGGCCGGCCTTGCCCGGCAGGTTGTTGACGGCCGAAAAGCAGCCATCGAGCTCTTCCACGACCTGATTCAGCACGGACTCGGCGATCGCCGGGTTGCCTCGGTAGCCGTTGAGTATCTGCTTTTGCTTTTCAAGGTCGCGCATCACATCCGACTTCAGGTCGGCCCGGCTCGCGACGTCCATCACCTCGAAAATGGTGGTCAGCGCGTAGTGATGGTCCAGGGGATGCTCGCGGGGCACCAGCTCACCGAGCCGGCGAAACAGGTGTTCAAGACGCAAGTAGGTGCGTATGCGTTCGTTGAAGGGGTATTCGTACAGTATCACGCTTGCGGGTTCCAGTGCTTCAATCATAGCCCGAAGCGTGCTGCCGCTCGCTGTATCTGGATGTGTAATTGCTCCAGCGACAAGCCGTCGTTCGTGATCACCAGGTCGGCAGCGGCCAGGCGCAGCAGGCGCGGGGCCTGCGCGGCGATGATTTGCGCCACCGCGTCATGGCTCAGGCTGCTGCGCGCCATGACGCGCTTGAGCTGGGTCTCGACACTGCAGTCCAGCACCAGCACCCGGTCCAGCTGCTGGCGCCAGTGCCCCGATTCGACCAGCAGAGGAATGTCGAACACGATGCACGGGCTCCCCGCGTGAATCGCCGAATCGGCCTGGCGCTGTATTTCCTGTCCCACGAGCGGATGCACGATGGCTTCCAGGCGACGCTTGGCGCCGGCATCGGCGAAGGCCAGCTCGCGCATGCGGTCGCGGTCCAGCGCGCCTTGCGCCGTGATGAAATCGCGGCCGAATTCCCTGGCGATCGGGTCGATGGCGGGGCCGCCGGGCTGCGTGGCGCTGCGTACGATCGCATCGGCATCGATGACGGCGGCGCCCAAATCGGCCAGCATCTGCGCGACGGTGCTCTTGCCGCTGCCAATGCCGCCCGTGAGCCCGAGCCGGACGACCGTCGCCACTGCGCTAAAACCCCACGACGTGCAGGATGGATTGCGGCCCGAACACCATGGCCGTCAGGCCGGCGCCGGCCAGGAACGGACCGAACGGCACGTAGCCACCGGCACGCAGTCCATTCGACAACTTGAGCGCGATGCCGACGATCGCACCGATCACGGATGCCATCAGGATGATGGGCACCAGTGCCTGCCAGCCAAACCAGGCTCCCAGCGCGGCGAACAGCTTGAAGTCGCCGTACCCCATGCCTTCCTTGCCGGTGATCAGTTTGAATAGCCAGTAAATCAGCCACAGCGACAGGTAGCCCGCGGCCGCGCCCCAGATGGCGCTGGCCAGCGGCACGCCGGTCCACTGCAGCGCCGCGGCCAGCAGGCCGGCCCACAGCAGCGGCAGGGTGATGTCGTCGGGCAGCAGCGTGGTGTCCCAGTCGATGAAGGCGAGCGCGACGATCGCGCCCGAGAAGCCGCACCAGAGCAGGCCCGTTACATTGGCGCCCCAGTGCCAGATGCACCAGTAGAACAACGCGCCGGTGGCGAGCTCCACCAGCGGGTAACGCAGACTGATGCCGGTGCCGCAGCCCGAGCACTTGCCGCGCAGGAAAAGATAGCTCAGCAGCGGGATGTTCTCGTACCAGCGAATCTGGTGACCGCACTGCTGGCAGCGCGAGCGCGGCACCATCAGGTTGAAGGGCTGTGCCTGTGCCGGCGTCTGGCCCGACATCTCGGCGCACTCCGCGGCCCATTGGGCCTCGAGCATCTTCGGCAGGCGGTAGATCACCACGTTGAGAAAGCTGCCCAGGAGCAAGCCGATCACGCCGCCGAACACGGCGGCCACCCCCTGCGATACCGGCATCATCCGACGACCGCGCCCAGCTTGAAGATCGGCAGGTACATCGACACCACGATGCCGCCGATGATGACGCCCAGCACCACGATGATGATGGGCTCCATCAGGCTGGACAGGCCCGCCACCATTTCGTCCACCTCGGCTTCGTAGAAGTCGGCGGCCTTGCTCAGCATGTGGTCGATGGAGCCGGATTCCTCGCCGATGGCGCACATCTGCAGCACCATGCTCGGAAAGATATTCGCGTTGCCCATGGCCGCGGTCAGGCTGGTTCCGGTGGAGACTTCCTGCTGGATTTTTTCCGTGGCGATCTCGTACACGGAATTGCCCGAAGCGCCGCCCACCGAATCGAGGGCCTCCACCAAGGGCACGCCCGCCGCGAACATGGTGGCCAGGGTGCGGGTCCAGCGCGCGACGCAGGATTTGTCGACGAGGACACCAAAGATCGGCATCTTGAGCATGACCCGGTCCATGAAGTGCTGGACTTTTTCGTTGCGTTTCCACGCCTGCATGAAAAAATAGACGCCGCCGCCGAGCACGCCGAATATCAGCCACCAGTACTTCACGAAATACTCGCTGATGGCGATCACCACCAGCGTGGGCGCCGGCAGGTTCGCGCCGAACGAGGTGAACACCTGTTTGAACGTCGGAACGACGAAGATCATGATCACCGCGATCACCACGAACGCCACCACCAGCACCGCGATCGGATACATCAGCGCCGACTTGATCTTGGATTTGATGGCCTCGGTCTTCTCCATGTAGGTCGCCAGCCGGTCCAGCAGTTGCTCCAGGATACCGGCGGCCTCGCCCGCTTCGACCAGATTGCAGTAGAGGTTGTCGAAGTACATCGGGAACTTGCGGAACGCCGCCGAGAGCGAAGTGCCGGTTTCGACGTCTGTGCGGATGTCGTTGAGCAGCTTGGTGACGCTGGGATTCGGGTTGCCGCGCCCGACGATATCGAAGGCCTGCAGCAGCGGCACGCCGGCCTTCATCATGGTGGCGAGCTGGCGCGTGAAGATCGCCAGGTCGCGCGGGCGGATCCGCTTGCCCGCGCGCGACTTGCGCTTCTTGATCTTGCTCGCCAGCACACCCTGGCGCCGCAGCGACGCCTGCACCTGGTTTTCGCCGGCCGCGCGCGTTTCACCGCGAACCTGCTTGCCGTTGCGATCCTTGCCTTCCCATTCGAAGACAAATTCCTTGATGTTCTTGCTCGTTGCGGTGGCCATAGATCTGTGTGGTGTCCCCGTGTTATTCGTTCGTCACGGCGAGCACTTCCTCCAGCGAGGTCAGGCCGGTCTTGACCTTGTGCAAGCCGGCCTGCCGCAACGAGCGCACGCCTTCGCGCTCGGCCTGCTCCCCGATCTCCAGGGCGCTGCCGTCGCGCAGGATGATGCGCTGGATTTCCTCGCTGACCGGCATGACCTGGTAGATCCCGACGCGGCCCTTGTAGCCGTTGTTGCAGGCCGCGCATCCGACCGGTTTGTAGGGCGTCCAGGAGCCGTCGACCTCGTCTTCCCTGAAGCCTGCCTCGATCAGCGTGGCGTGCGGGATGTCGATGGGAGCCTTGCAGCTGACGCACAGCCGGCGCGCGAGCCGCTGGGCGGTGATCAGGATGACGCTGGACGCGATGTTGAACGGCGCGATGCCCATGTTGCGCATGCGCGTGAGCGTCGACGGCGCATCATTGGTGTGCAGGGTGGACAACACCAGATGCCCGGTCTGCGCCGCCTTGATCGAGATATCGGCGGTTTCCAGATCCCGGATTTCACCCACCATGATGATGTCCGGATCCTGCCGCAGGAACGATTTGAGCGCTACCGCGAAGGTCAGCCCTGCCTTCTCGTTGACGTTGACCTGATTCACACCGGGGAGGTTGATTTCCGAGGGGTCTTCGGCCGTCGCGATGTTGACCCCTGGCTTGTTCAGCATGTTCAGGCAGGTGTACAACGACACGGTTTTGCCCGACCCCGTCGGTCCCGTGACCAGCACCATGCCGTAGGGGCGCCCGATTGCCTTGACCAGCCGGTCTCTCTCATCGGGCTCATAGCCCAGCGCGTCGATCCCGAGCTTGGCGCTGCTGGGGTCGAGGATACGGATCACGATCTTTTCGCCGAACAGCGTGGGCAGCGTGCTGACCCGGAAATCGATGACGCGATCGACCCCGATCTTGAGCTTCATGCGGCCGTCCTGCGGCACCCGCTTCTCGGAGATGTCCAGGCGCGAGATGACCTTGATGCGGGACGCCAGCTTGTCCTTGATGGCCACCGGTGGCGTCGCGATTTCACGCAACTCGCCATCGATCCGAAAGCGCACGCGGTATGCGTGCTCGTACGGCTCGAAATGCAGGTCGGAGGCCCGCATGCTGAAGGCATCCAGCAGCATTTTGTGCAGGAACTTGACGACCGGCGCGTCCTCGACTTCCGCGACCGCGGTGTCGTTGCTGTCCGCATTGGCGGCTTCCATAGAGGCTTCGTCAAATTCGAAGTCCTCGCCAATGATGTGGTCCATGGCCTCCGCGGCGGTCGTCGCGTTGGCCTCCACCATTTTCGACAGCTTGTCGTATTCGGCAATGACCCAGTCCACGCCGAGCTGGGTCGCGAACTTGATTTTCTCGGCGGCCTGCTGGTCCGACGGATCGGCCGTGGCCACGATCAGGCGGTTCGCGCGCCGGCCCAGCACGACGACCCGGTAGTCCTGGCAAATCCTGGCGTCCAGCAGGTCTTTGGGCAGACGCTCCGTATCGACGGCGTCCAGATCCAGCAATGCCGCTGCATAGGCCGTCGACATGGTGTGCGCGAGGTCCGAGGCGGACACGGCGCCCGAGCCGGTCAACTCGGCAATGAAGCTGGTGCGGCTGGTCAGCGATTTGCGGAAAATTTCTTCCGCTGATTTTTGCCCGAGCTTTCCCGCGGACACCAGCGTTCGACCCAGCCCCGGCAGGGCCATGGCAGGCACTTCCTTGGAAATTGAATCGACGACGGCCATGACCAGTGAAATGTGTTCCGATGTAAGGGAGATTGCCAATCATCGCCGATTGGAATGCCACTGTAAATCGAAAACCGCCCCGGCCAGCGTCAAGGAGTTGGCATAAAGGCACAAAAAGTCACGGTTCACTGGTCGGGGTGAGAGGATTCGAAAATCCCCGGTAACCCCTGTTTCCCCAAGGAACACAGGCAATGAGTCAAGGAGCCAGAGAACTCCAAGTTGACACAAAACGGCCAGTATACCGGGGCCACCACAGGTGCCACAGGGGGGCTCCATGACTTCCCCGGAGGCCCGGGCGGCCAGGTCCTTGTACAGCTTGACCACGGCTTGAGCGAAGCGGAGGAACAGTGACGGCTCTGCATCCCAAGCCTTGAGGGGGCGGGGGCTGCTGCACGCACTGAAGCTGGCGGGAGTGGCTAGTTAGCCATGACTGTTGATTTCCGAGCAAATCTGACCCCTTTGAGCTGAGATTTTTCATCGAAATTTGACCCCTTTGAATAAAGTCCCCTGCTTAACTTTTGAGCGGGGGGATCAAGGAGTGATCAAAGTGG
>SCRU01000197.1 GCA_004323695.1 Burkholderiaceae bacterium | reverse complement strand
CGCGCCATCTTGTCCGGCGGCGAGATTGTCTTCGATCTGCATCCCACTGAGCGGGCGATCGAGGCCCGCGAGAAGCGCACGCGCGAGCACCTGGAGGAAGGCTATCTGACCGAGTCCGCCTTGTGTGCGGGCGCTGGTGTTGCCACGCTGGCGTTGAAGGAAGGGCTGCAGAGCAGAGGTCTGGCCACGCGAGTGGATTGGATCATCGACCGCAATGGCCAGTATCTGGATCTGGCCGCGGAGAACAATCCGGCGATCACGCCGGAAACCCGCCTCTATGAAGCTTCGCTTGAGGAAGTCGATGTCGCGGCGCTGAGTTCGCCGGATGTCCTGCAGGTGAGCTTGCCTTGCACCGGCCACAGCCTTTCCGGCAAGGCAAAGCGGCAGCTCAACGCAGCCGAGGAACATCCGACCGATGCGCTTGCCGTATACGGTCTGCTGCGGATCCTCGAAGCCGTCAACCCATCGGTTGTCGTTAGCGAGAACGTCGAGCAGGCCCGCGATAGCGCGAGCTACATGCTGGTGCGTGCCTACCTGAAAGAGCAGGGTTACGTCATCAGTGAGTCGATCCTCGACGCGAGCCAGGCTGGCACGATCGAGGATCGACGGCGTTGGTGGTTCTGCGCGGTCAGTCGTGGCCTCGCCGAAGGCTACTCGATGGCGGACCTGCCGCCACAGCCCCGGCGATTCGCCACGTTGGGCAAGGCCCTGGAGTCGATCAGCGATGACGATTCTCGATGGAAGGCGTACGACTACCTGGCGGAGAAAGCCGCACGCGATGCCGCGGCTGGCAAGGGCTTCAAGCGACAGCTGGTGAGCGAGTCATCGACGCAGGTCGGCACAATCGGTCGAGGGTACGCGAAAGCGAGGTCAACTGAGCCGTTCTTGACGCGCGAGGATGGCCTGCAGCGACTTCTTACCCCCGTCGAGCACGCCCGCGTAAAAGGCATCCCCGAGCAACTGGTCGATGGGGCGAGCGCGACGCTCGCGCACGAGGCGCTTGGCCAGTCGATTCTTTATGGCCACGCCGTCGGCATCGGCCAATCGCTTGGCGAACACCTCAAGCAGGTCAGTGGCCAGGCGCCAGCGATCGAGAGCGAAGAAGAAAACGACGACGACAACACGCCGAGGATGAGCCCGTGAACGCACCTTCGTTACGCAAGGAATTCCCTTTCGAGGTCGGCGATACGGCCTTTGCCGCGGTGCAGTTCGATGACCCGCGAGTTCCCGGCGAGAAATACTGGCGCCTCAAGATCGTGGAAACTGGGGAGATCTTCGAGTCGGGCACCGGCGGCATCAGCGGCACGTCGCGGCCGAAGATGGTGCAGGACATGGAGTATCTGCTCGAGCGCGTCAGCAAGGGCGACACGTGCGATTTCCGCAAGCGCTGGGGCCTGCCCGAATACTCGCCGCGTGTGCGCTTCAACTGGGGCTTCCACGACGGCACCCACGATGCCGAACGCGGCCACGTGCCGGAGTGGAGGCCGGAGGCGCACCACGACGCCGTCTATGTCGCCGGCTACTTTGGCGGCAAGGACGCCTACCGGCGTCTCGGCGCCCGCCCGCAAACGAGCGACGAGAGCTGGGCGATCCACACCCAGAGCGAATGGAGCGAGCGGATCCAGCTCTTCATCGTGCAGACCGAAGGCGCTGGCGACGCGATGGAGCTGAAAGGCGCAAGCATCCCGGAGGAACAGCTGGTGCAGCTGCTCGCGCAGCCGGGCGTGTTTTACGCGCGCAACCAGGATGGCACGATGGTGGAATTGTCCGTCGACATGGACTTCGATACGCCCGTCGCGCGCGAGGTCGAGATGACATTGGCCGGCCCGGCCTACCGGAGCCTTGGTAGGGATGCGGTGGTCGATGAGCTTGTGGAGGCGCCGCACCCATGAGCGGCGGTGAACGCCATACCGCAAGTGTACTCGTGCCCGAACCGATGCTTGCGGTCTTCAAGAAGCGATTGAAGGTGCTGAACGCAAAAAATGATGAGCCGAGGATGTGCCCGTGAGCCCCATGACCGTCCCGCGTGAAGGTACGCACTTCGGGCCGGCTTACGGAGCGGATGGTCGCCGATGCTTGTCCATGAGCGCAGAGGAACAGGTGCGAACGGCGTTCCTGCCACGCGTTCGTTTCAGCTGGGGCTTCCACGACGG
>SCRU01000088.1 GCA_004323695.1 Burkholderiaceae bacterium | reverse complement strand
CTGCGGCAGCCGCTGCGGGATCTTGAAATCCGGGGCCGGCGCCCACAACTGAAGTCGCTTTCTTTTTTCAAATTTCGACAATCCCATGAGCAAACAAACCCTTTCCTTCCAGGCCGAAGTCGCCCAGCTGCTGCATCTCGTCACGCATTCGCTGTACTCCAACAAGGAAATCTTCCTGCGCGAGCTGATCTCCAACGCTTCCGACGCCTGCGACAAGCTGCGCTACGCGGCGTTGAACCAGCCGGCGCTGCTGGAGGACGCGCCGAATCTGGAAGTGCGCGTGAGCATGGACAAGGCCGCGCGCACGCTGACCATCAGCGACAACGGCATCGGCCTGTCGCAGCAGGAGGCGATCGACAACCTGGGCACCATCGCCAAGAGCGGCACGCGCGACTTCGTCAGCAAGCTCAGCGGCGACCAGAAGGCGCAGGCGGATGAACAGGGCCAGCTGATCGGCCAGTTCGGCGTGGGCTTTTACTCGGGCTTCATCGTGGCCGACAAGATCACGGTGGAATCGCGCCGCGCCGGCCTGCCGGCGGAGCAGGGCGTGCGCTGGGTCAGCGACGGCGGCGCCAGTGGCGGCGGCGCCTTCGAGGTAGAGACCATCACGCGCGCGGCGCGCGGCACCAGCGTGATCCTGCATCTGCGCGAGGATGCCCAGGACTACCTGAGCGCGTGGAAGCTCAAGGGCATCATCAACAAGTATTCCGACCACATCAGCCTGCCCATCCTCATGCAGAAGGAGGAATGGAAGGAAGGGGAAGAGGGCAAGGGCGGCGAGATGGTCACCACAGACGAGTGGGAGACCGTGAACCAGGCCAGCGCGCTGTGGACCCGGCCCAAGAAGGACATCACGCCCGAGCAGTACGCCGAGTTCTACAAGCAGATCAGCCACGACCACGAGGCGCCGCTGGCCTACACGCACAACCGCGTGGAGGGCAGCACCGAATACACGCAACTGCTGTACATCCCGTCCAAGGCGCCGCTGGACCTGTTCAACCGCGACAAGGCCGCGGGCATCAAGCTGTACGTCAAGCGCGTGTTCATCATGGACGACGCCGAGGCGCTGATGCCGGTGTACCTGCGCTTCGTCAAGGGCGTGGTCGACTCCAGCGATCTGCCGCTCAACGTGAGCCGCGAGCTGCTGCAGGAAAGCCGCGACGTCAAGGCTATCCGCGAGGGCTGCACGAAGCGCGTCCTGTCCATGCTGGAAGACCTGGTCAAAAACAATCGTCCGGCGGACGACGCGAGCGAGGAAGACAAGGCCGGCGCGGGCAAGTACGACAGGTTCTATGCCGAGTTCGGCGCCGTGCTCAAGGAAGGCCTGGGCGAGGACTTCGGCAACCGCGAACGGCTCGCGAAGCTGCTGCGCTATGCATCCACTGCTTCCGATACCGCCGCCGTGAGCCTGGCCGACTACAAGGGTCGCATGAAGGAGGGCCAGGAGGCGATCTACTACATCACCGCCGACACCCTGGCCGCGGCGAAGAACAGCCCGCAACTCGAGGTGTTCAGGAAAAAGGGCATCGAGGTGCTCCTGATGACCGATCGCGTGGACGAGTGGGCGCTGTCGTATCTGCATGAGTTCGACGGCACGCCGCTGCAGTCGGTGGCCAAGGGCGCCGTCGATCTGGGCAAGCTGCAGGACGAGGCCGAGAAAAAGGCCGCGGAAGAAGCCGCCGAGGCCTTCAAGCCGGTGCTCGCCAAGCTCAAGGAGGCCTTGAAGGACAAGGCCGAGGATGTGCGCGTGACCAGCCGCCTGGTGGACAGCCCGGCCTGCCTGGTGGTGAAGGATCATGGCATGAGCACCCAGCTCGCGCGCATGCTCAAGCAGGCGGGACAAAGCATGCCCGACGTCAAGCCCGTGCTCGAAGTGAACCCGGAGCACCCGCTGGTCAAAAAGCTGGCGGCCGGTGACGGCGCCTCGGTGCACTTCCACGACCTGGCGAACATCCTGTTCGATCAGGCGCTGCTGGCCGAGGGCGGCCTGCCCGAGGATCCGGCGGCGTATGTAAAGCGGGTGAACGCGCTGCTGGTGTGATGCCAGGCGGAGGCGGCCCGTGCGGGCCGCCTCCGCCGAAGCCCCGGCAGCGCCGTGCCGTCGGGTGATTTGAGCGGGCCGGAAACTCCATCATGGCGTTTTTTCACCGGTAATCGGCGCACTCTCGCGGGACAGCCCGCGCACGAGCGGGTACGATCAAGCTCAACCTTTCGCTCCGTCCTGAAACCGGAGCCCCGCTCATGGATACCGCTCTCCCTACCGCCGCCAACAGCGCTGCCGCTTCGCCGGCCCCGACCACCCGCTTCCGGGTGCTGGGCGCGATCAGCTTCTCGCACTTCCTCAACGACATGATCCAGTCGCTGATCCTGGCGATCTATCCCATGCTCAAGGGCGAGTTCAGCCTGAGCTTCGTGCAGATCGGCCTGATCACGCTGACCTACCAGATCACCGCCTCGCTGTTGCAGCCGCTGGTGGGCCTGTACACCGACAGGCATCCCAAGCCTTATTCGCTGGCGTTTGGCATGGGCGCCACGCTGATCGGCCTGCTGATGCTGTCTATGGCGCCCAATTTCGGTATCGTGCTGTTCGCGGCGGCGCTGGTGGGAACCGGCTCCTCCATCTTTCACCCGGAATCCTCGCGCATCGCGCGCATGGCCTCCGGTGGGCAGCATGGCCTGGCGCAATCGATCTTCCAGGTCGGCGGCAATATGGGCAGCGCCGTCGGCCCGCTGCTCGCGGCGGTGATCATCATCCCGCACGGCCAGTCGGCCGTGGCGTGGTTTGGCCTGGCCGCGCTGCTGGCGATCAGCGTGCTGTGGCAGATCGGCGGCTGGTACAAGCAGCAACAACTGGCCGGGGCCGGCCCGAAGAAGAAAGCCGCCGTGGCCGCGCACAGTCCATTGCCGCGGCGCACCGTGGCCTGGGCCTTTGTGGTGCTGATGGTGCTGATCTTCTCCAAGTACTTTTACCTCACCAGCATCAGCAGCTATTACATTTTTTATCTGATGAGCAAATTCCACCTGTCCGTGCAGTCGGCGCAGGTGCACCTCTTCGTGTTCCTGTTCGCGGTGGCGGTGGGTGCCATGGCGGGCGGGCCCATCGGTGACCGCATCGGTCGCAAGCTGGTGATCTGGGTGTCCATTCTGGGCGTGGCGCCGTTCACGCTGATGCTGCCCTACGCGAACCTGATGTGGACGGGCGTGCTGACCTTCGTGATCGGCCTGATCCTGGCCTCCGCCTTCTCGGCCATCCTGGTGTTCGCGCAGGAACTCGTGCCCGGCAAGGTCGGTGCGGTCTCGGGCATGTTCTTCGGCTTTGCCTTCGGCATGGGCGGCATCGGCGCCGCCGTGCTGGGCGCGCTGGCCGACACGCACGGCATCGTGTACGTCTACCGCCTGTGCGCCTACCTGCCGCTGCTGGGCATGTTCGCCGTGTTCCTGCCCAACGTGGAGCCCCCGCGCCGCGCCGCCGCGTAGTCCCGCCCCAAAACTCCGCGCCGGCGGTGGTTCAATGGCGGCGCCGCAGCCAGAGCTGGTGCCCCAGCACTGCCACCACGAGGAGGTTCCCGGCGAGCACGGCCGCGGTCGTCAGCGACGGCCGATACAGCAAATGATGCAGCTCGAAGGGCACGTACAGGCCGCCGGACAGCGCGCCCAGCCATTCGGCCCAGGCCCGGTCGCACCACAATCCGTAGGCTTCGGCGAGGCGCACCGCGATGTACCCGACGGCCGCCATCACGATCAGGTGCACGTTGGCACCGGGCAGCAGCCCGGCGTAGTGCAGCAGGATCGACGGATAGTGGCCTTCTGGATGCAACCCGAAGCGGCCGATCAGCTCGATTGCCAGCTGCCGCACATCGCGATGCATCAGGTTCAGCAGGCCCACGGTCGCGATCAGCGCGGCCAGTCCCTTCGCTGCCTCGAACAGGGCAATGGCGCGCAGCGCGCGGCGCTTCGCGACGGGATGCCTGTGGACGATGGGTGCGGGCGCCGGCCGGGTCATGGCGGGCTTCCTCAGGCCGCCAGCGGCGGCTCCTGCATGGCCTCGATCTGCTCGTGCAGCATGTCGACCTGGCCCTTCCAGTAGTCGCTGGAGCCGAACCAGGGGAAGTTGATCGGGAAGATCGGGTCGGCCCAGCGGCGCGCCAGCCAGGCGCTGTAGTGGATCAGGCGCAGCGTGCGCAGCGGCTCGATCAGCGCCAGTTCGCGCCGGTCGAATTCGCGGAACTGCTCGTAGCCGTCCAGCAGCCCGCCGAGCTGCGCGGTGCGCTGGCGCCGGTCACCGGACAGCAGCATCCACAGGTCCTGCACGGCCGGCCCGGTGCGCGCGTCATCCAGGTCGACAAAATGCGGCCCGCCGCCGGGCCGGCCGGTCGGTGTCCACAGAATGTTGCCGGGGTGGCAGTCGCCGTGCAGCCGGATGGATTGCAGGGGTTCGGTATCAAATAGACCTGTAGCCCTTTCTCCCATTGCACTGTCAGCTATTAAATCAAGAGCTTCCGTGCAAGCCGCCTGCCAGGCGCCCTGCACGTCGAGCGGGATTTTGTCGTGCGCCAGCAGCCAGTCGCGCGAGGCGGTGCCGAAGCTCTGCAGATCCAGCGCGGGACGCTGCTGAAACGGCCGCGCCGCGCCCACGGTGTGGATGCGCGCCAGGAATCGGCCGATCCACTCCAGCACCTCGAAGTCGTCAAGCTCGGGCGGCCGGCCGCCGCGGCTCGGGCTCACGCTGAAGTCGAAGCCGCCGAAGGAGTGCAGCGTGCGATCCTGCAACATCAATGGGCCCACGGCGGGAATCTCCGCCGCCATCAGCTCGGCCGCGAACGTGTGCTCCTCCAGGATCTGCGCCTCGCTCCAGCGCCCCGGCCGGTAGAACTTGGCGACCACGGCACTGCCGTCCTCCAGGTGGATCTGGTAGACGCGGTTTTCGTACGAACTGAGCGCGGTCAGCCGCCCGTCGCCGTGCAGACCCACGCTGGCCAATGCGTCCAGCACCACGTCGGGGGTCAGCGTCTGATAGGGATGAGCCGGCGGCGCCTCGGTGGAAGGGGTGAGCATGCCCCGATTGTCGCCGCAGCGACCGGCCGCTTTCAGCCGGCGTGCATCGAGAGCATGTGTCCCACACGCGGATCGCCGCCGCCGGCCAGCAGCTGGGCGTAGGCCGCCTGCACGGCGTCGGGGCCCCGGTGCTGTGCAACCGTCAGCCACGCCGGGTCGGCAACCCGCGCCAGGAAGTTCTGCCACGCCGTCAGCAGCCGCTGACCCAGAACGTCACCGCCCCAGTCGCCCTGGCGCTTCTTGATCTGTGCCGGCGCGAAAAACAGCGTGGCGCGCGGGCCGGGCAAATCCCTGGCGCCACCCAGCTGCTCGACGTGCGTGCCGCCGATCGAGCTGCTGAACCGGAGGTTGGCAAAGCGCGTGTGAATGGCGCGGCGCAGCTCGGCGCTGCCGGCAAAGTCCACGTACACGCAGGCACTCTCGGCGGGGATCTGGTCGAGCTGCTCATAAGTCAGCACCCGGTGGTAGCAGCCCAGACCTTCGCAAAACGCCCGGTTCGCGGCGGAGGTCAGCCCCACCACCTCGATGCCGGACCGGCTCTTGAGCTGGAACGCCGTGCCGTAGGCGGTCTTGCTCGATGCGCTGGACAGCAGCATCACGCTGGCCCCGAAGAATCCGTTGTCGGCCAGGAAGTCGTCGATCAGCCAGGAGGTGATGAACAGCGGACGCAGCAGCGCCTGCAGCGCCTCGGTATCGGCGCGGTAGAACGGATCGGCACGGGTGCGCAGGATCTGGTTGTAGACCGCGTGCAGCGCCGCGCGGTGCGGGGCGCCATCGAAGAAGCCGCTGTCCGCGACCCGGGTGGGTGACAGCACGGTGTGGCTCGCCATCGGCCAATAGCCGTACAGCCGCTCGCCCACCGCAACGCCGGGGTGCAGCGACTGCACGACCGTGCCGAAGCCCCACACGGGCACGACGCCCCAGCCTTCTTTGCCCGTGGGGTAGAACTGCCAATAGCTCATGGCGTCGCCGAAGGCCGCGTACGTGATGTTGTTGGCGGTCAGCGCGAATGAGTCCACCCGCACGCGAATCTGCTCCGGCGCGAGTGGGGCATCGGGTGTCGTGACCAGCTGCGTGATCGCGAGCTGACTTTTCTGGACGAGCAGGGTGGTAGGCATGCCCCTGACCCTAAACGAAACGGCCCGCCGGTTCAACACCGGCGGGCCGCCTGGGTGACAGCGTATCGGCTCAGACCACCGTGATCGTCACATCGATGTTGCCGCGGGTGGCGTTGGAATAGGGGCAAACCTGATGCGCGGCGTCCACCAGCGCCTGCGCAGCGGCGCGTTCCATCCCCGGCAGGGTCACCTTCAGACGCGCTGCAATGCCAAACGCGTTCGGGATCGGGCCCAGATCGACTTCGGCATCGACGGCGACGTCGGCTGGCACCGTCATTTTCATCTTGCCGGCCACGGCCTTCATGGCGCCGATGAAGCAGGCGGAATAGCCGGCCGCGAACATCTGCTCGGGGTTGGTGCCGGTGCCCGGCGTGCCGGGGGAGGACAGCTTGACGTCGAGCCGGCCGTCGTCCGAGCGCGACGCACCGTCGCGCCCGCCCGTGGTGTGGGCGCGCGCGGTGTACAGGACTTTTTCGAGTTTCGTGGTCATGAGGGTTCCTTCAGGTTGTGATGCTTCAACAACGAAGCGGGTTGAAAAAAAGTTATGCGGCCAGCCGTTCACGCAGGGCCTGCACTTGCCGGGTGAGGCTGACCAGCTCGGCAACGGAACACTGGCTGGCGCTCTGAACGCAGCCCGGAATTTTCGCGGCGCGGGTCTTGAGCCGGCGCCCGGCCGCGGTCAGCGTGATGTGCACGCGGCGCTCGTCCTCCACGGCGCGCAGGCGCGCAATCAGGCCCGCGGATTCCATCCGCTTGAGCAGCGGTGTGAGCGTGCCCGAGTCGAGCGACAGGCGCTGGCCGAGCTGCGAGACCATGAGTCCGTCACGCTCCCACAACACCAGCAACACCAGATATTGCGGATAGGTCAGCCCCAGCGATTCGAGCAGCGGCTTGTAGAGTTTGGTCATCGCGAGCGAGGCCGAATACAGCGCAAAGCACAGCTGGTTGTCCAGCAGCAGGGCCTGTCCGGAAGGGATCGATCGCGTGGTCATGGCCGAATTATAGCCAACAATTGAATTGTGTGCAATGCATTCAAGACTTCGCAGCCCTTGCAAGATCGCGCAGCGTCCGCTCAGCGCCCGGTGAAGCGCGCTGGCCGCTTCTCGACGAACGAGCGCACGCCTTCGGCTGCATCGTCGCTGTTGGCCAGTCGCCGCTGCACGTCGATGAATTCGTGCATCGCCAAGACCGGTCCGTGCTCGACCGCCTTGAGCGCGTTCAGCCGGGTCGCCGCCACGGCCAGCGGCGCCTGCGCCGCAACGCTCTGGGCGATGCGCAGGGCCTCGTCCAGTTCCTGCCCCGGGGGCACGACCTTTTGCACAAAGTTCAGCCGCAGCGCCTCCGCGCTGCCGAACTCGTCGCCGGTGAGCAGATGCAGCATCGCGTTGCCCAGCCCCGCGCGCTCGGCCATGCGCAGCGTGGCGCCGCCCGTGGCCATGATCCCGCGCTTCACCTCGAGCTGTGAGAAGCGGCAGTTGTCCGCTGCGACCACGATATCGGCCGCCAGCATCAGCTCGATCCCCAGCGTATAGGTGATGCCCTTGACCGCGACCACCATGGGCTTGGTGCGGCGCCGGTAGCCGGGGGTGCCCAGGTCGGTTGGCTCCACCAGGCCGAACGGAATGGCCTTCTCACCGCGGCGCATCAGCGGCGCGATGGTGGGCAGATCGAGTCCCGCGGTGAAGTGCTCGCCCATGGCATGCAGCACGCCCACGCGCAGCGCCGGCTCGTCGTCCAGCCGCGTATACGCCTGCGCCAGTTCGCGGAACATTTTCGGGGTGAAGCCGTTGCGTTTGGCAGGGCGGTTGATGCTGATGAGCAGCACATGCTCGAGCACCTCGCAGTCGATGTTGCCTTCGACATGGGTTTGCGTCATCTGGTTGGAGGTCATACTGTGTGTCCTGGTCGATTGGAAGATTGTTTGCCATGCCATGCCATGCCATGCTTCGGGCCGGAGCGGGACATTTTGGAGCGATTGTCGCGTGTCGCCAAATCACCCGGCCGGATCGTTTCGCACAGGGCCCTTGAAGATCCAGGAGCAGATAGATGAAGTCCATGCTTGAAATCCGCGTTGTCACGCTGCCTGACGGGGCAATCGCACCCGAAAATTTTGACCTGTTCGACGCATCCCTGCCGGCTGCCCTGCCGGGCGACAGCGTACGGCTGCGCAATGACTGGTTTGGCCTGAACGCCGGCATGCGCTCGCGCATCGGGCAGGCGCAGGCGGCCTCCGGCAACCAGGCAGCGCTCACGCAGCGCTATGCCGGGCTTTTGGGGATAGGCGACGTGCCGCAAAGCGACGCGGTTGCGCAGGTTCTGGAGTCCACGGCGGCAGCGTTCAAGCCGGGCGACTGGGTGGTGCATATCGCGCCCTGGCGCACGCTCGATGTGGTGCAGGCCGGCAAACTGCGGCGGGTCGAAGTCACCGCCGACACACCGCCCGACCTTTACCTGACGGCGCTGGGGCACGCGGCCTTCACCGCATATTCGGGCATGGTCAACGTCGGGCAGGTGGGCGCCCGGGACACCGTCTACGTGTCGGCGGCGGGCGGCGGCGTGGGCAGCTACGCCGCGCAGATTGCGAGCTTGCGGGGTGCGCGGGTGATTGGCAGTGCCGGGAGCGCGGAGAAGCTGGCCTATCTGGTGAATGACTTGAAACTGACCGCTGCGTTCAATTACCGGCACACGCACCTGGCGGACGCGCTGGCTGACTTTGCGCCGGCCGGGCTTTCGCTGTGCTACGACAATGTGGGCGGCGAGCAACTGGAGGCCGCCATCGGTGCCATGGGGGATCACGGACGCATCGTGCTGTGCGGCATGGTGTCCCGGTACTCGCAGCAGAGCGCGCTTGCGGGCCCGCGCAACCTGGATCTGTTCATCAAGCGCAGGCTGTCCATGACCGGTTTTACCGTGCTGGACCATGAGGGCACTCGGCCCGAATTCGAAGCCAGCATGCGCCAATGGATGAGCCGCCACGAACTGGTGGTCCGCTCGACCGTTTTCAAGGGGCTTGGCGCCTTGCCGCTGGCCTTCTCAAGCCTCCTGAAGGGGGCCACGATCGGCCGCACGCTGGTGTGCACCGGCGCGGGCGCCTGACCCTGCCTTGATGATCAGTACTGATACACGCCGCGCCCGCTCTTGCGGCCCAGGCGGCCGGCGGCCACCATTTCCTTGAGCAGCGGGCAAGGCCGGTATTTGCTGTCGCCGAACTCGGTCAGGTACACGTCCATCACGGCCAGACAGACATCCAGCCCGATCATGTCGGCCAGCGCCAGCGGGCCGATCGGCTGGTTGCAGCCCAGCTTCATGCCGGCGTCGATGTCCTCGGGCGTGGCCAGCCCTTCGGCCAGCACGAAGAAGGCCTCATTGATCATCGGCACGAGGATGCGGTTCACCACGAAGCCGGGCGCGTTCTTCACGGTGATCGGCGATTTGCCGAGCGCGGTGGCCATGGCATGCACGGTGTCATGCGTGGCGTCGCTGGTCTGCAGGCCGCGGATGATCTCCACCAGCGCCATCATGGGCACCGGGTTGAAGAAGTGCATGCCGATGAAGCGGTCGGCGCGCGAGGTGGATGCCGCCAGCTTGGTGATGGAGATCGACGAGGTATTGGACGCGATGATCACCTCGGGCGCCAGCAGCGCGTCGGCCTGTTTCAGGATCTTGAGCTTGAGCTCGTAATTCTCGGTCGCGGCCTCGATCACCAGTTGCGCCGCCTGCAGATCCTCGTAGCGGGTCGAGACCTTGATGCGGGCCAATGCCGCGGCCTTGTCGGCGGCGCTGATCTTGTCCTTCCTGATCAGGCGGTCCAGGCTGCCGGCCACGGTGGCCACGCCCTTGGCCACGGCTGTATCGGACACATCGACCATCACCACGTTGATTCCCGAGACGGCGCACGCCTGCGCGATGCCGTTGCCCATCGTGCCGGCACCGATGATGCCCACTGTCTGAATGCTCATGTTGATCCTTTGATCCCGGTAAATGTGGTGTCGCCTATGTTATAGGTTGCCGATACCAATGGTGTAACGTCTGGCGCACACTTAAAAAAATACGCTGGAGACCACGATCATGGAAACCAACATGTTCGACTACATCATCATCGGCGGCGGATCCGCCGGTTGCGTGCTGGCGGCGCGCCTGAGCGAAGACCCGGCCACGCGGGTCTGCCTGCTGGAGGCGGGGCCGGTGGACAAGAGCGTGCTGATTCACTGCCCGGCCGGGCTGGCGCTGCTGGCCAAGAACGGCCAGGCCAACTGGGCCTTCGAGACGGTGCCACAACCGGGCCTGAACGGGCGCCGCGGCTACCAGCCGCGCGGCAAGGTGCTGGGTGGCTCCAGCTCGATCAACGCCATGATCTACATCCGGGGCCACCGGGCCGATTACGATGCTTGGGCCGCGCAGGGCAATCCGGGCTGGGGCTTTGACGATGTACTGCCGTATTTCAAGCGCTCCGAGAACAACGAGCGCGGGGGCGACGACTGGCATGGTACGGGCGGCCCGCTCAACGTGATGGATCTGCGCAGCCCGAACCGCTTCGGCCCGATTTTCGTGCGGGCCGCCCGGGACGCCGGCTTTGCCGAAAACCACGACTTCAACGGGGCCGGGCAGGAAGGCGTCGGCATGTACCAGGTGACGCACAAGAACGGCGAGCGCTTCAGCGCCGCCAAGGCCTACCTCACGCCGAACCTGCACCGGCCGAATCTGCAGGTCATCACCGACGCCCATACCACCCGCATCCTGACCGAGGGGCGCCGCGCTGTGGGTGTCGAATACCGCCAGGGTGGCCAGCTGTCGCAGATCAAGGCTGCGCGCGAGGTGCTGCTGTGCGCCGGCGCGCTGCAATCGCCGCAGGTACTGATGCTGTCGGGCATCGGCCCGGGCGCGCAGTTGCAGCAGCACGGCATTGCCACCGTGCACGACCTGCCGGGCGTGGGGGAGAACCTGCACGACCACGCGGACGTGGTGCAGGTGGTGAACGCACCGCACCTGAAGGACCTGTTCGGCATGTCGCCGGTCGGGCTGGCGCGCGCCATCAAGGGCATTTTCGAGTGGCGCAACCACCGCAGCGGCATGCTCACCACGAATTTTGCCGAGGCGGGTGGTTTCATCAAGAGCCAGCCGGGCGAGCCGATTCCGGATTTGCAGCTGCACTTCGTGATCGGCAAGCTGGTCGATCACGGGCGCAAGACCACGTTCGGTCACGGCTATTCATGCCATGTGTGCCTGCTGCGCCCGAAGAGCCGCGGCAGCGTGAAGCTGGCCAGCGCCGACCCGCTGGCGGTGCCGCTGATCGACCCGAACTTCCTGGGCGAACGTGACGACCTGGACCGGCTGCGGCGCGGCTTCCGGCTGATGCGCCACATCCTGTCGCAGCCGGTACTGGCGGGCTATCGCGGCGTCGAGCTGGCGGCGTCGGCCGGCGCCCATACCGACGAGCAGATCGAGCAGTTCATCCGCAACCATGCCGACACGATCTACCATCCCGTCGGCACCTGCCGCATGGGCACTGATGCGCTGGCCGTGGTGGACGCGCAGTTGCGCGTGCATGGCGTGCAGGGGCTGCGCGTGGTGGATGCGTCCATCATGCCGCGCGTGGTGGGCGGCAACACCAACGCGCCGACCATCATGATCGCCGAGAAGGCGGCCGACATGATCAAGGCCGCCGCGCACGAAGCCTGAGTTTTACAAGAAAATTCAGGTCTCAGTCCTTGTGGGATAAGAAAAGTCGGCTATCAAAAAAATAGTATTTGACTCAACCCTGAAAACGCCGCCGCGTGAGCGCCAGCGCTACCCAGAAAGTCACCAGCGTGTAGGCGGCCAGCACGCCCAGATGCAGCAGCGGCTGCGCCGGCCACTGGCCCATGAAAAGCGGGCGCACCAGCTCCACCGCATGCGTCAGTGGCAGCAAATCCGAGAGCGTGTGCACCAGCCCCGGCAGCTGCTCGCGCGGAAAGAACACGCCGCTGAGGAACATCATGGGCGTGAGGAACAGCGTGAAGTAGTAGGTGAAGAAGTCGTAGCCCTGGGCCAGCGCGTTGAAGATCAGCGCGATGCAGCTGAAGGTGATGCCCGCGCACAACAGCACCGGCCAGGCCAGCAGCAGCTTGGGGCTGTGGCTGATGTGCAGGGCCAGGATCACGAGCAGGATGGCGGTGGTGCTGAACAGCGCCTTGAACGCGGCCCACAGCATCTCGGCCAGCACGATGTTGTCCAGATTCACCGGCGCGTTCATGATGCCGTCCCAGGTCTTTTGCACATGCATGCGCGAGAACGCCGAGTACAGCGCCTCGAAGCTGGCGGCGTTCATGGCGCTCATGCAGACCGAGCCACTGGCCAGGAACAGGATGTAGGGCACGCGGATGCCGCCCACCTGGACATGCCCGACCAGCGCGCCCATGCCGTAGCCGAACGCCACCAGCCAGAACAGCGGCTCGGCAATGTTGCCGACCAGGCTGGGAATCGCGAGTTTGCGCCAGACCAGCAGGTTGCGCAGGAACACGGGCCACCAGCCTCGCGACACCTGGGGCGTGCGCCAAATGCTCTGGCTCGTCATCAACCGTCCTCCCGGATTTGCCGCCCGGTGAGCTTGAGGAACAGGTCCTCCAGATTCGCCGGGCGGTGCAGCGTGCGCAATTGCGGCCAGGCGGCCAACGCGGCCAGCAGCGGCTGGCCGTTGTGCGCGTAGAAAAACACGGTCTCGCCGCTGAGTTCGACGCGCGCCGCCATGGCTTTGAGAGGTGAATCCAGCAGCGCCACGGCACCCGCGCCGTAGACCTCGATCACCTCGGGCTCCAGATGCTCGGCGATCAACTCGCGCGGCCGGCCCTCGGCGATCTTGCGGCCGTGGTCGATCACCAGCAACCGCGAACAAAGGCGCTCGGCCTCGTCCATGAAATGCGTGGTCAGCAGGATCGACTTGCCCTGCTGCAAGAGACGCTGCAGCCGCTCCCACATGAGGTGCCGCGCCTGCGGATCGAGCCCGGTGGTGGGCTCGTCGAGCAGCAGCAGGCGCGGGTCGTTCACCAGCGCGCGCGCCAGGCTCAGGCGCCGGCGCATCCCGCCCGACAGCTCGCCCGGCCTCGCATCGGCCTTGTGCGTCAGCGCTGCAAATTCCAGCAGCATCGGAATGCGCGCGGCGATCTTCGCGCGTGCCAGGCCGAAATAGCGCCCGTAGACCTCAAGGTTTTCGGCACAGGAAAAATCCGGATCCAGCGTGTCGGACTGGCTGACCACGCCGAGCTGCGCCTTGATCGCGAGCGCGTCGCGCGGCATTTCGAGCACGGCGTCGTGGCCGGGGAACAGATAGCGCACCGTGCCGGCATCGGGCTCGGTGAGGCCCAGGCAGGCGCGAATCGTCGTGGTCTTGCCCGCGCCGTTCGGGCCGATCACACCCAGGCATTCGCCGGACGCGATCTGGAACGACAGGTCGTCGACCGCGAGACTCGCGCCGTAGCGCTTGCACAGGTGATTGGCTTGAAGCAGAGGTGTCGGCACCGGGGGATTGTGGCGCATCGCGGGGCAGCACGCCGTCAAAGGCGCAGGCCCGCAAACTCGGCTTTCATCCAGTCGATGAAGGCGCGGGTGCGCGCCGGCAGCAGCCGCGCATGGGGATAGATCACGTTCACGGGCCGCGGCGGCGGCTCGAACCCGGAGAGCACGATCGCCAGGCGCCCGTCGGCCACCATGGGCAGCACCTGGTAGGAGAAGAAGCAGCCGAACCCCATGCCGGCGGCACACGACTCGACGGCTGGTGCGATGTGATTGAACTCCAGATTTCCCTGAGTTTTGACAGGCACAGCGCGCCCGTTCTCGCGAAATATCCACGGGCCGGTGGTGCTCGGGTGGATGCGCACGCAGTTGGCACCCAGCAGGTCGCGCGGATGCTTCGGCGTGCCGTGCGCCTTCAGATAGTCCGGACTGGCGACGACCACGCGGCGGATGCTGCCGAGCTGCTGCGCGACCAGCGAGGAATCTTCGAGCGCGCTGATGCGGATGCCGGCATCGATCCCCTCGTCGAGCAGGTTCACTGGCCGGTCGTGCAGCAACACGTTGCAGCGCATCTTGTCGTAGCGCTTCAGGAAGCGGACGATGGCCGGGGACACGTACATGTGGCCGAACAGCACCGGCGCGGTCACCGTGAGCTGGCCTGTCGGCTCGGCGGCGTTGAGCGTGAGCGCCTGCTCGGCCGCGTCCACCGCGGCCAGCACGTCGCGCGCTCTTTGCAGGTAGTCGCGGCCTTCTTCGGTCAGCGCGATGCGCCGGGTGGTGCGGTGCAAGAGCCGCACGCCCAGGTAGCTCTCGAGGGCGGCCAGCGACCGCACCACCGCGGGCAATGAGGTGTCGAGTACATCGGCTGCCTTCGTGAGACTGCCCTGATCGGCGATCTGCACGAAGGTCTGCATGGCTTTGAAGCGGTCCATGGCGACATTAGACCGTAAAACGGATTAGTCAACTATCTGTTTCACCATTACTCCGGGAAACGAAGCAAACCAGAATCGATCCATCGCAACAGGAGAAGCACATGATCCCAGCCCGCCCCGTCCAACCCATCAAGGTCGACAGTTCGACCCTTTCCGGCCACGCGCACCGCGTGCGGCTCTTTCTCTCGCTGCTCGGGTTGCCGTTCGAGACGATCGGGGTCGATCGGCGCAAGGGCGAGCAGCGCGGCGCCGAGTTCCTGCGCCGCAACGCCTTCGGGCAGGTTCCCGTCATCGAGGACGGCGAGGTGGCCCTGGCCGATTCGAACGCGATCCTGCACCATCTCAACGGGCGCCATGCGCTCGGGGGGCCGTGTCGCTCGAGACTTGTCCGCGGAGGCGCCGCATCATGAGTCGCGATGCGTCCGTGCCGTCTCCCTGGCATTCTGGCGAGCTCGCAATGCAGTCCCTTGCGGGCATGCGCGAACGAATGGCCGAGCTCGGCCCCCGGGTGATTCGGGATTACATGCCCGAGCAGCACCGGAATTTCTTCGCGCAATTGCCCTTCCTGATCACGGGCAGCCTCGATCGCGCGCAGCAGCCCTGGGCCAGCGTGCTGGCTGCGCCCAAGGGTTTCGCGCACGCGCCCGATGAACATCATCTGCGCATCGATGCCCTGCCCGCAGCGGACGATCCGCTGGCCGGCATGCTGACGCCGGGTGCGCCGATCGGGCTGCTGGGCATCGAGCCGCACACACGCCGGCGCAACCGCATGAACGGCGTGCTGAGGCAGGCCGACGCGCAAGGCTTCGCGGTCGAGGTTCGGCAAAGCTTCGGTAATTGCCCCAAGTACATCCAGGCGCGCGAGCCGGTGTATGTCGATGTGGCGCGCGCGGCCCCGCCTGCGCGGCGTGCCGGGCGCATGGACGCGGCCGCGCGGCGTATCGTGAGCGCGGCCGACACCTTCTTCATCGCGACTGCGCATCCGTCGACAGGCGATGGATTCTTGTCGAGCGGCGTTGATGTTTCACACAAGGGCGGCCGGCCAGGGTTCGTCCGCGTCACGGGCGAGGACACGCTGACGGTGCCGGATTTCGTCGGAAACTCGTTCTTCAACACGCTGGGCAATATCGCCCTGGAGCCGCGCGCCGGCTTGTTGTTCATCGACTTCGACACCGGTGACCTGCTGCAACTGGCGGTCACCGCCGAGGTGGTTTGGGACGGGCCGGCGCTGGCCGCGTTCGAAGGCGCCGAGCGGCTTCTTCGCATGCAGGTCGTCTCGGTGCTGCACAGGCCGGCTGCCTTGCCG
>SCRU01000193.1 GCA_004323695.1 Burkholderiaceae bacterium | reverse complement strand
CGCGATCTTCGCGCCGCATGAAACACAGCGGCTGGTGGTCAGCGGCAAGGCGGGCACCTGCCCTTCGGCGCGGCCGGAGAAGAGCAAGTGCGTGCCTATTGACCCGGACGGCGAAATGGTAACCCCCTTTTTTTCGCGGCGGCATGCAGCAGCAGAAAGGGCCGCCGCAAGGACAACGAAAGTGGCGTTCCCGCGCGCCGGTCTCTGGCAAGGCGGCCAGCGCAGGGGGCGTCAACGCCCCGCATGCCGAATGGGGTCAGGTTCATTTGCTTTGAATCAGTAAATGAACCTGGCCCGTTTTTCGTCGCTACGCTAAAGATAGACATCCCCAGCCTTCGTGATCGCGCGACGAACGCCTGGTTCCTGTCCGTATTTCTTCAACGCCGCCGCTTCATCAGCACTCAGTGAGTCACACTTGAGTTCGGAAACAGCATTCTGGATTTGCTTGGCACGATCTGCATCGTAAGGTTCCTCGCCCGACCAATGATTGCAGTAGACAATTCGGGCGATGAGGCCGGCAACCGTCGCCGGCATTCCCTTCTGCAACTCGGTTATCTGGGCAGGCTCGGCGGCAACGGCAATCGTTGATGGGACAAGGCCGCAGACCAACAGTAAGCCACTGACTCTCCGCGACATGGGCGTCTCCCTGATCCCGCAAGAACCGGCGACACGAGACCCGAATGAGGTCAAACTCGCCTATCTGGGCTCGGAAAATGAACCTGACCACTTTTTTGCAACGGTGTGAGGGGTTAGGCCTATTCATTGAACGCGGCTTCACGAAATGAACCCGACCACTTTTTTGACCCCTTTTTTGGACCCCATTTCTCTCAATGCTAGCTACTGTGTTTCTTTCTCCCGCCGTTCGGTAATGCGTCGCTCCAACGCCTCCATATGACGGCGCATCAGGTAACCAGGGATACGAAACGACCAAAACATAGCCAGTGCGGCCAGAAATAACAACGCCCGCTCGACCCAATGTTGCCAAGCGGCTGGCCAGAGGACGTCCAGTGACCCGACGAACGCGAAAACCAGCACGATGAGGTACAGGTAGAACATGTTACGGTGTCGCCGCAGGTCCTTCTTGATGAGTTCGAAGTAGACGGTATCTTGTCGCCAGTTACTACCTCGCAGCGAACGCTCGTCGGCAGTGATTGCCAGTACGGTGATCAGGAACCCCGCTAACACGGAAAATACGGTGGTAACCACCAGAATAGCGTTGGCGTTATTGTGATAACTGGGCTGGACAAGCCACGCAGAACCCGCAGCGGCGATCACGCTTGCGACGAGTGCGGCTACCTTTGCCCAACTTATTTTCTGCCTGACGATAGTCATAACTTCCAACGGTGAGAGTTGATAAGTTCCTGTCGATATCCCGTCAACTTGTTCCATGCGTCGGCATAGTCCAAGTCGTTTTGCCGTTGCAGTCGCTTAATGCTCTTGATTGTCTTCAACGTGAGCGTGTCAGCTCCGACTTCGTTCCCTTTCTTGGTCACTAAGGTGATTTGCGTACCGTCGGGCGCATCTTGTTGTGCCTCGATAGCTGCGTCCTCCAGTGTCTGCACCATGATGGGCTCACCTCGCGAACCACCATTAACCTTCACCGTCGCACTTACGTTAAGGTCTCCCAGGTGTGCCGCGAGACTCGCCCGCTCGGCCTCTGTGCCTACCTCGGATTCCAAACCGACGCGCAGGTTCTCGATCAAAGCATCCCAACCTTTTCGAAGCCATCCGTCATTACCGGCGGCTGGTTGTGCGACGGCATAGGCGGCACTGACGATGCGCATTTCCTTGACGCCCTCGGTCTCTAACGTTTGCTGCTGCCCTTGGTCGCGGCGTCCAACTAGTTGAAACGCCTGCGCCGCAGGGGCGGCGTCGGCAAGACCCAGCAGGCTTCGCAAGTAGAATTCCACAGTCGCCATGCGCATGCGGCCATCCATGCACAGCAACAAATCGTCGTCGTCAATCAAACAAAACGCGTCGGCCAACTTGAACACCCGGCCTTGTAGCGGGGCTTGGGGCTGGTTCACGTCTTGCGCCTTGGCAACCTTCAGGCCGAGCGTTCCCATCGCCTCACCTGGAAAGCCCAGGCCGATTCCTAACGTGGCGAAATTCTGATTGGCAACACCTCGCTCCCTCACGGCAAGCGTGCCAACGGCGTCGTGGTTGACCTCGGTGTCTCCCACAGTCTTCAATGCCGTTAAAGCGGCTCGAACTGACTTTTCCAACGTCTGACCCGCTGGTAACGCCTGGGCATAGACCGCTCGAACATAATGGATGCGCTTCTGCGCCGAAGTACGTGACATATCTTCCGACTCCTTTGTCTCATGGTCAGAGACAAAGGCGTAACTGCATCACTCGACATCATTACCCCCGTCCCCCTGCGGGGAGCATACCTCACGGCGGCACCAGACCGCCCGCAACCACTTTCGAAAAAGGTATCGAGAACGATTCTGGTACGCCCCGCGGTGCCCTGCCCCTCATCGTCACTTCCCCGGCAACAGCTGCATCACCTGTCGGCTTAATGGCAATTCGGCTTGCAGCCAGCCCCATCTGGGTGCGGTTGTTAGTGCCAGGTTTGATGTGGGCTTCGACGATGGTTCCGGGACGCCGAGTTCCTAGGCAATCTGCTTGTTGATCAGGTCTTCAGCGATCATGCCCAAGACGCGGAGGTGCGAGGGGTAATGCGGGCGAACGAACAAGGTCTAGTTCACCTATTTGATCTCAGGACGTGAAACGAGCCTCCATTTAGATCTTTATCTGGATCTTTCATGCTAGGATGCCGCACATGACCACCAAGCCGCTTCGCCCGCAATCGACGCCTACCCCGCTGCCGCACACGGTTGGCGGGTTTTCGACCGTGTTGGCCGACCCGCCGTGGCGTTTCAGCAACCGTACCGGCAAGGTCGCGCCGGAGCATCGGCGGCTGGATCGGTATTCGACGATGTCGCTGGACGACATCATGGCGCTGGACGTGGAAAGCACCCTTGCGCCGCGGGCACACCTGTACCTGTGGATTCCGAACGCACTGTTGCCGGACGGCCTGGGAGTGATGAAGGCATGGGGTTTCCGCTACGTCAGCAACATTGTTTGGGCCAAGCGCCGCAAGGATGGTGGGCCGGATGGTCGTGGCGTCGGTTTCTATTTCCGGAACGTCACCGAACTACTTTTGTTCGGCGTGCGCGGCTCGATGCGCACCCTCGCGCCAGGCCGGTCGCAGGTCAACATGATCGAGACGCGCAAGCGCGAGCACTCGCGCAAGCCCGACGAACAATACGAGTTGATCGAAGCGTGTTCGCCGGGTGCTTATCTGGAACTGTTCGCACGTCATGCCCACCCCGGCTGGACGGCATGGGGCGATGAAGCTGACGATGACACGGAGCCGCGTGGGCAGGTCCACAAGGGCTACGAAGGCGGTGCGATCCTGCCCCCGTTGCTGCCGAACGAGCGACTGTCCGCGGACCGCGCCAATGCCATGGGCGACAACCTGCGCAGCCAATACCAGGCCGGTCGCAGCGTCCGACAGCTTGCGGAGGACACCGGTTATTCGATTCAGCGCATCCGCACGCTGTTGCGCGCGGCCGAAACATCGATGCGACCTCGCGGCCGCGGCGCTGCCGTGTCGACGGCGGATCTTTTTCAGGCTGCCGAGTAAGCCTTGCCGTTCCACGTCGCCTGGGTGGCGGCAACGATCAGCAGCGGGCATGTTCCCATCACGCCGCGCCGCACCCGCAACGCGGCTTTTTCAAGGTTGGTGGTCGTCGACGTATCAAGGTCGATCGGCAACTTGGTCTTCTGTTGGCGTTTCGGCAACTTCGACTGATAGTCGTCCCACAAGCGCTCGGCCAACTGCTTGAGCGCGACGCGATCCTGCGTGATCAGGACCGCCGCGGAAATGACGCCGGCTTCGTGCCACGCACGGTAGGCGGACAAGTCGCGATCGAGGTTTCCGTCCTTGGCATTCCACTCTACATCCAGCGCAACGCGGCCCTTGAAGTTGTCGACCAAGTAGCCCTCTTGGTACACCTCGTCGAGACGTTCCACTTCCTTGCCGGATTTGGTCAACAGCACGCCTTGCGTGACGAGATCGACGCGAATCTCGCGCCAGCCACGGTCTCCGAACATGCCGTCGATGGCCTTGGCGACGTCGCCACGATTGCCGCCCGCCTTCAGCCAATGCTGCGGGTCGAGCGAAAAGGTCTCCAACACGTGGGCGATGTCCGCCCATTCATCCGGACATACCGAACGCAGCACCGCGGCGGCGGAACTGGTCTCGAGGAACTCCCAACGTGCGCGGATCGTACTGGCGAGAACCAGCGGATCGTCATAGGTCCTGGTTTCAAACACGCGATGTGCGCTCCCGTACTTGTTGCGCGCCAAGCTCGCCATAGCATGACAGGAAGCGCCACCACGCCCCAAAAGGCGTCAAGGATGATGCCTACGCGCTCCGGCGTGGTTCTCCCCACCCCTCACTCCCCGTCCCCCGCCGGCAGCGGCTGCATCACCCCCGGCTCGATCGCCAACTGGCTGGCCGCCAACGCCACCTGTGTCCGATTGTTGACCCCCAGCTTGCGCATGATGGCCGTCATGTGCGCCTTGATGGTGGCTTCGGAGACGCTGAGTTCCCAGGCGATCTGCTTGTTGAGCAGG
>SCRU01000087.1 GCA_004323695.1 Burkholderiaceae bacterium | reverse complement strand
GATCATGCTCTGCGGTTTTGTTGTGGTGCTTCTGTGGGATCACGACCGGCTCGCCACGCTGGGCGTCTTGACCCTGCTGTTTCTGGTTGCCGGCGGGTTGTTGATGCGTGCGGCGCGCAATCGGCTGCGCAGCCCTTCCGGTGCGTTCGGCGCGACGGTGGAGGAACTGCGCAGCGACCTGGCCGAATTGAAACAACACCAGGCTGGCGGGTGAGCCCATGCCTGGCGGCCGAAATACGGATTTAACGCTGCAGCAGCGTCGTCTGGTGCTGCGTAGTGCGCACCTGCGCCGCACGCTGGCCGGTCAGGCCGCGGAACTCCGGGCGCCGCTCGCGTTGATTGACACCGGATGGGCGGTGGGGCGCTGGCTGCGGCAAAACCCGTATGCGGTCATGGGGCCGGTCGTGTTGCTGGCCGCCTTGCGGCCGATACGCACCTTGCGCTGGATGGGGTGTGTGTTGCGCGGTTGGCGAATGTTCAGGCGAGGCGCGCGCTGGCTGGCCTCCACTGCGCGCAGTCGCCACTGACGGCGCCTTGGTGTCGTCCTCAGCACGATCCGTCCGCAGGCTGGTGATGGAGTTGTGCCTGCTCGCGGTAGCGCTGTGTGGACGAATTGGATGAGAACATGAGAACTTATGTGCGCACTGGCGCGCGACTGCGGCCGGTCGGGGTCGTCCGTTTCAAATTTTGGTTACCACTCTTGCACATGAAGTGCATCTTTCACCCAGTGCAACCGCTACCATGGAGGCTCATTTTTTTGGAGGTAGCCACGTGGCTCTACAGTCCCCCTTTTTCGGCAACAAGCGTGAATCCGAAGGATTCAGTCCACGTCCCACGCCCAGCAGCGGCGGCGCCACGACCGGGTTGGGTGGTTTGAACACCTTGCAGGCCAACGCACCCGCGGCGCACCCGAGCACGAGCACCGGCGCCGCCGTGCCTCCTGTCAGCCCCGCGCCTGTGCAGGAAGGTGGCAGCAAGCTGACCGTGGGGCCGAACATCAAACTCAAGGGCGTCGAGATCACCGATTGCGACACCCTTGTGGTCGAGGGTCTGGTGGAGGCGACGATGGATTCGCGTGTGATCCAGATCGCACAGCAGGGCGCCTTCAAGGGTTCGGCGGAAATTGACATCGCGGAAATCCGCGGCCAGTTCGACGGCAACCTGACCGTGCGCGACAAGCTGGTGATTTACGCGACGGGCAAGGTCACCGGCAAAATCCGCTACGGCAAGCTCGTGATCGAAGAGGGCGGGCAGTTGTCGGGCGAGGTGGAATTCGGCGCCGGCAGCGCTGCAAAATCCGCGGCCGCCAAGGCGGCGTCGCTGCACGTGGCCAGCGCGGCCTGATATTTCTGCAGCGAACACCGCACGATGGGGCGCGAGCCCGGTCGTGCGGTTTTCATTTCCGGCCGGCCATCGACGTCGTGAGTCCCGGGCGCATCGCCCGCCGCCTTGCGGCACAATGATTCGATGCAGTACGTTACCTACCGACCCGGCGTCACGGCGCTGGTGCTCGATTCGCCGCACAGCGGCATCAGCTATCCCGATGATTTCGCGTATGCGTGCCCGCCGATGACGCTGCGCACGGCCGAAGACACGCATGTCGAGAAGCTGTACGACTTTGCGCCGGCGCTGGGCGTCGCGTGGATCGAGGCGCATTTCCCGCGCAGCTACCTCGACCCGAATCGCGACACCACCGAACTGGATGTGAGCTTGCTCGACGCACCCTGGCCCGAGCCGGTCGCGGCGGATTCCGTCACGCTGTCCAAAGTACGTCTTGGCAAAGGCCTGATCTGGCGCGCGACCGACGACGGCGTGCCCATCTACAACCGCAAGCTCGGCGTGGCCGAGGTGCGCGCGCGCATCGCCCTTTGCTGGCAGCCGTACCATGCCGCTGTGGCGCAGGCCATCGACGCGGCGCATGCGCGGAACGGCTACAGCATCCACCTCAACTGCCACTCGATGCCCGCGGTCGGCGCCAGCCACGCAACCGACTTCCCCGGACTGGTTCACGCGGATTTCGTGATTGGCGACCGTGACCAGTCCACGGCCAGCGCGGCGTTGTCGCGTTTGATCTGCGACCATCTCGCCCACCTCGGCTACAGCGTGTCCCACAACCACCCCTATAAAGGCGTGGAACTGGTGCGGCGCTATGGCGACCCGGCGCGTCAGCGCCACAGTATTCAGGTGGAGGTCAATCGCAAGCTGTACATGAATGAGCGGACGCGGGAGATCACCGATGGGTTTGCGCCGCTGCAGGGCGCCCTGCGCTCGCTGGTGCAACGGCTGTTGCAGACCGATCCGCGAACTCTCTGATGGCGCCGGCTCGCGGCGCGGCTGCAGAGCCGATCCGCCGAGGCCGCCAGGCTCCATGGCGATGGATGGACAGATGGGCAGATTGCTATTGAAATAAAAGCAAACAGGTGTTACCCAGTAACGGCTAGAAGCCTTTTTTAATCGAAATCGCCGCCTGCCGAATCAGTTCCGGCCCCTTGTAGATCAGGCCGGTATAGATTTGCACCACGTCCGCGCCCGCCCGGATTTTGCCCAGCGCATCCGGCGCACTCAGGATGCCGCCGACGCCGATGATGGGGAATCCCTGTCCCAGTGCGGCGCGCAATTGGCCGATCACGCGGTTGCTCGCTTCCAGCACCGGCGCGCCCGACAGGCCGCCGGCTTCCGTGGCGTGTTTCAGTCCCTTGACCGCCTCGCGGTGCAGCGTCGTGTTGGTGGCGACCACGCCATCCATACCGTGGCGCTGGAGCGTCCCGGCGATCACCGCCACTTGAGCCTCGTCCAGATCGGGCGCGATTTTCACGAACAGGGGGACGCGTTTGCCGTGCTGCTGCGACAGGGCCTCGCGGCGCGCGGCGAGCGCCCCGAGCAGGCTATCAAGCGCCGCGTCGCCCTGCAGCGCGCGCAGGTTTTTTGTGTTCGGACTGGAGATGTTGACCGTGACGTAATCGGCATGCGTGTACACGCCGTCCAGGCAGGCCAGATAATCGTCGGTGGCGCGCTCGATCGGCGTGGCGGCGTTCTTTCCGATGTTCAGTCCCAGCAGCATCGAGTTCGGGCGGCCGCCGGCGCGCAGCGACGAACGCTGCACGTTGGCGATGAATGCGTCGAGGCCGTCGTTGTTGAACCCCAGCCGGTTGATCAGCGCGTTCGCCTGCGGCAACCTGAACATGCGTGGTTTCGGATTGCCGGGCTGGGGCCTGGGGGTGACCGTGCCGACCTCCGCGAAACCGAAGCCCATGGCACCGAGGGCATCGATGCAGCGCGCGTTCTTGTCCAGGCCCGCCGCCAGACCGACACGGTTCGGGAACCGCAGGCCCGCCAGTGTGACAGGATCGTCCACCCGGCCATTGCAATAGGCCCATTCCAGCGGTGTGCCCTGCGCGCGTTCCAGCGTGTGCAGGGTGAGTTCGTGTGCGGCTTCTGGATCAAGGCCAAATAAAAAGGGGCGGGCGAGCGCGTAGGGGAGAAGGGACATTGGATAATTCGTGACAGCTGTCTTCCATTGTCTCAAAAGCGAACCATGACCCAAGACGAACTTAAAACCCTGGTCGGCCGGGCCGCCCTGCAGTATGTGGTGCCGGGTGAAATCGTTGGCGTGGGAACGGGCTCGACCGTGAACAAATTCATCGACGCGCTGGACACGATGAAAGACAAAATCAAGGGGGCGGTCTCCAGTTCCGAGATGTCCACGAAACGGCTCAGGGCGCTGGGGATTGCGGTTTTCGACAGCAACGAGGTGACCGAGTTGTCGGTCTACATCGATGGCGCAGACGAGATTGATGGCCACGGCTGCATGATCAAGGGCGGCGGCGCGGCGCTGACGCGCGAGAAGATCGTGGCCGCGCAATCACGCCGGTTCGTCTGTATCGCCGACGAGTCCAAGTTGGTGCCCACGCTGGGCATATTCCCGCTGCCGGTGGAGGTGATTCCGATGGCCACGCAGCGCCTCATCCGGCAATTCGCCAAGCTGGGCGGCAGCGCCACCTTGCGCATGCAGGACGGCCAGCCCCTGGTTACCGACAACGGCCAGCACATCCTCGACGTCGCCGGCCTGCAGATCAGCGATCCGCTGGCGTTCGAGTTACAGGTCAGTCAGTGGCCGGGTGTCGTGACGGTGGGTGTTTTTGCGCATCAGAAGGCGAGCATCTGCCTGCTCGGCACCGCGGGCGGGGTGCGCACGCTGGAGTTCTGAAAGAAATCGGGCTACAGCCCTTAATTTGAAAAGACAGTCAGCTATTAAAAGTGTAGCTTTCCGGTTTCAGAAACGGATTCCGGCCGGGTTGTCCTGCGTATTGCGGGCCGGCGCCGCACCGGGCTCGGGCGTGGTTGCGGTTTGCTGCGCGGGCGGATTTGCCACGGGCGCGGCCGGCTTGCGCTCGGCCACCAGCGGCTGCGGTGCCGGATTGCGGTAGCCCGAAGGCAGTTCCGACGTCTTGGGATAGCCTGCCGCGTTCAGGTATTCGGTCCATTCGGTTTCCGAAAAGCCCTTGAGTTGCTGGGTGCCAATCGTGAGCAGCGGCAACGAGTTGTCACCGCTCAGGTGCTGCAATGCATCCGCATCCTGCGCCGTGGTGATCGTGCGCTCGGCAAACGGCACGCCGCGGCTCGTGAGCAGCGCGCGGCCGGAACCGCAGGGCCCGCATTGAGGACCGGTGTAGAGCGTCACAGGGTATTTGCGCACGACCTGCTGGAGATCGAACGGCAAAGCCGGCCCGCTGGCGGCGGGTCCCGAGGAACCGACATCCATCGTGCTGGTCTTGCCAGTTGCGTTGGGCGGTGGTTGATCCGAAAAAGTGACTTGCCCGTTCGGGCCCACGATGCGGTACACCTGCTGCGCTCGCAGGGGCGCGCTGCCCAGGCACAGCCAAGCGGCGAGCAGGCCGAGTGCCGCCAGATGGGTCGTCGTGTGCTTCTGTGTCATTCCAGTCTCCGGGGTGCCATTATCGTCACGCCATGCCCAGATGCCGCATCAGCGCGTCCAGGCTCGGCTCGCGGCCGCGGAACGCCTTGAAGGATTCCATCGCAGGCCGGCTGCCGCCCACCTCCAGTATGGCCTGGCGGTATTTTCTACCGGTTTGCGGGTTCACGACACCGTCCTTGCCAGCCGACTCTTCAAAGGCCGCGTAGGCATCGGCGGAGAGCACCTCGGCCCATTTGTAACTGTAGTAGCCGGCCGCGTAACCGCCCGCGAAGATGTGGCTGAAGGTATGCATGGCACGGCTCCAGGGCGGCGGCTGCAGGACAGCCACTTCCTCGCGCACCTGTTGCAGCAGCGGCATGAAGTCCTGCGCCGGGTCGTGCCCGGTGTGCAGCAGCATGTCGAACAGCGAGAACTCGATCTGGCGCAGCGTCTGCAAACCGCTCTGGAAGTTCTTCGCGGCCAGCATCTTGTCGAACAGTGCGCGCGGCAGCGGCTCGCCGGTGTCGGCATGCGCCGTCATGTGGCGCAGCACCTCCCACTCCCAGCAGAAGTTTTCCATGAACTGGCTGGGCAGCTCCACCGCGTCCCATTCGACCCCGCTGATGCCTGACACGTCATGCTCGTTCACTTGCGTAAGCATGTGGTGCAGGCCGTGGCCGAACTCGTGGAACAGCGTGGTGACCTCGTCGTGCGTGAGTCGTGGCGGCTTGCCGTCCACGCCCTGGGAGAAGTTGCACACCAGGTAGGCCACGGGCGTTTGCAGTGTGCCCGTGTCCGGCCGCAGCCAGCGCGAGCGCGCGTCGTCCATCCAGGCGCCGCCGCGCTTGCCGGTGCGCGCTGCCGGGTCGAGATAGAACTGGCCGATCAGCTGGCCTGAGCGTTCGATCCGGTAGAACTCCACGCCCGGGTTCCACACGGGCGCGCTGTCGGAGCGGATTTCCACCTCGAACAGCGTCTCGGCGATCTTGAACAGGCCGGCCAGCACCTCGGGCGCCGGGAAATACTGCTTGACCTCCTGTTCGCTGAACGCGAAGCGCGCTTCCTTGAGTTGTTCGCCGATGTAGGGCCAGTCCCAGGCCTGCGGGTTCTCCAGCTGGAGATGGTTGCGCGCGAACTCACGCAGGTCCGCCACGTCGCGTTCGGCATGGGGCCTTGCGCGCCGGGCCAGATCGCGCAGGAACGCGACCACTTGCGCGGGCGACTCGGCCATCTTGGGCACCAGCGAGACTTCCGCGAAAGTCTGGTAACCCAGCAGCTGTGCCTCCTCGCGCCGCAGCGCCAGCGTCTCGCCGATCAGTGCGGAGTTGTCGAACGCGCGCGCGTCCTCGGGGGCTTGGTCGGAGGCGCGCGTCACGTAGGCGCGGTACAGCGTCTCGCGCAGCGCGCTGCTGCGCGCGAACTGCATGACCGGCAGGTAGCACGGCATCTTGAGCGTGAGCTTGTAGCCCGTCTTGCCGTCCGCTTGGGCGGCGGCCAGCGCTGCCTGTTTCACATCGTCGGGTACACCGTCCAGCTCATCCTTACGGGCGTAGTAGGCGAAGGCATCGGTCGCATCGAGTACGTTCTCGCTGAACTTCTGGCTGACCTGCGCCTGCCTCTCCTGGATCACGGCGAAGCGCGCCTTGTCGCCCCCCGCGAGTTCGGCGCCTGACAAGACGAAATTGCGCACCGCATTCTTGTGCGCCTGGCGCTGCTCATCGTTCAGCGCCGCCGCGTCAATCGCCTTGTACTTGGCATACAGGCGTTCGTCCGCGCCCAGGCGCGTCCAGAACGCGGTGACGCGCGGCAATGCCTCGTTGTAGGCGGCGCGCAGTGCGGGCGAATCGGCCACGGCGCTCAGATGGCTCACCACGCCCCAGGCTCGGCCAAGCCTTTCGGTCGCAACATCGAGAATCAGCGACAGGGTGGTCCAGGTCGGGGGGAAGTCGGGATGCGTGACCGTCTCCAGCGCGCGGCTGGCCTGCGTCAGCAGTTCGTCGATCGCCGGGCCCACATGCTCCGGTCGAATCCGGTCGAACCGTGGGAGGCTGGTGAAATCGAGCAGGGGATTGTCCATGTCGTTCATTTGGTGGTGCCAAGCGGCAAGTTCAAGGGAGTTCGTACCGCACCGAAGCCGCGGCGCAGTGCGCTGGGGGGGTCAAATGCGTTCGGCCGCCTCGAGCGTGTTGACCAGCAGCATGGTGACGGTCATCGGACCGACGCCGCCGGGCACCGGGGTGATCCAGCCCGCGACTTCGCGCACGGCTGCGAAATCCACGTCGCCGCACAGTTTGCCCTGCTCGTTGCGGTTCATGCCCACGTCGAGGACGACGGCGCCGGGCTTGACCATGTCGGCCGTGAGCGTGTTGCGCCGGCCCACGGCAGCAACAATCACATCGGCCTGCAGCGTGTGCGCCTTCAGGTCGCGCGTGGCGCTGTGGCAGATCGTGACGGTGGCGTTCTTTTGCAGCAGCATCAGCGCCATGGGCTTGCCCACATTGTTGCTGCGGCCCATCACGACGGCATGCTTGCCCCGCAGGTCGATGCCGGTGCTCTCGATCAGCTTGATGCAGCCATAGGGCGTGCAGGACCAGAAGCCCGGCATGCCGGTCATCAGCGCGCCGGCGCTGGCGACGTGAAATCCGTCCACGTCCTTGGCTGGCGCGATGGTTTCGATCACCGTGTGCGCATCGATGTGCGCCGGCAGCGGCAACTGCACCAGAATGCCGTGGATGGCCGGATCGGCATTCAGCGCCCGAACGCGTGCCAGCAGGTCGGCCTCGCTCAGGTCGGCGCCGTATTTCTCGAAGACCGAGTGCAGCCCCGCCTCTTCGCAGGCCTGGATTTTTTTTCCCACATACACCTGGCTGGCCGGATCTTCGCCCACCAGGATCACGGCAAGCCCTGGGGTGATGCCGCGCGCCTTGAGCGCGGCCGTGCGCAGGGCCACGTCGGCGCGCAGTTGTCGCGCCAGGGCGTTGCCATCGATGAGTTTCGCGGTCATGTTTCCGTTTCCAAGTAAAAACGCCCGCTGGTCCTTATCGGGCGGGCGTACATAGCTATCAAAAAAAGTTTCAGGTCTTCGCTGCCGTTGGCCCCAGGGCAATCTTGAGCAGGTCGGCGACCGTGCCGGCGCCCAGCTTTTCCATGATGTTGGCGCGGTGCGCCTCGACGGTCTTGATACTGATGCCCAGGTCGTCGGCGATCTGCTTGTTCAGGCGGCCCGCCACGATGCGCTCGAGCACCTGGGCTTCGCGCGAGGTCAGCTTGGACAGCAGCGCGTCGCGACTCGCCGCCTGCTGATGGTCGGTGAAGGCGCTGCGCGCCGACTCCAGCATGCGCTCGACCAGGCTCAGCAGTTCCTCTTCCTTGAACGGCTTCTGGATGAAATCCATCGCGCCCTTCTTCATGGTGTTCACGGCCATCGGTACGTCGCCATGGCCGGTGATGAACACCACGGGCAGCGGCGACTGGCGCTCCACCAACCGGTCCTGCAGGTCCAGTCCCGTCATGCCGCCCATGCGGATGTCGACGATCAGGCAGGCGACCTCGCGCGCGTCGTAGCGCGCGAGGAACGATTCGGCCGACTCGAAGCAGCGCACCCGGTAATCCTTGCCTTCCAGCAGCCATTGCAGCGAATCGCGCACGGCTTCATCGTCGTCCACCACGTAGACGGTTCCCTTTTTAGGAATCAAACTCATGCAGTTACCCCAGAGTCCTTGGTCGTTGCTAGCGAATCTGTAGTTTCGTTGACAGGGCTGGCGAGCGGTATCCAGAAGGAGAACCGGCAGCCCGTCACTTCGCCGCCATTGTAGAGGTTCTCGGCATGCATCCGGCCCTGGTGCGACTCGACGATGCTGCGGCACAAATTCAGGCCGATGCCCATGCCCTCGGCCTTGGTGGAGAAGAACGCCTCATACAGCCGCTCCATGGCTTCGGGCGCCAGGCCCTTGCCGGAGTCCAGCACGGAAAACTCGATCACCGGCTGCTCATCCTGCTGGCGCGGTACCACCCGCAGCTCCACGGTGCGCTGCGTCGGCGGCCGCTCCGACGACTCGATGGATTCAGCCGCGTTCTTGAGCAGGTTCACCAGCACCTGCTCGATCAGGATCGGGTCCACCATGATCTGCGGCAGGCGGGCGGCCACGTAGGGGTTCAGCTTGACGTTGCGCCGCCGCAGTTCGATACCGGCCAGCTCGACCGCCTCGTTGACCATGGCCTGGACGTCCGACGAGGTACGGTTCGGCTCGCTGCGCTTCACGAACGAGCGAATGCGCTGAATGATGTGACCGGCGCGCCGGGCCTGCCGAGCGGTCTTGTCGAGCGCCGCCAGCAAATCGTCTTCCGAAATCTGTTTGCCCTTGATGCGAGAGACCATGCCATTGCAATAATTGCTGATGGCCGTCAGGGGCTGGTTCAATTCATGCGCCACGCTGGACGCCATTTCACCCATGGTGATAAGCCGGCTGGCCGACTGGGCGCGCTCCGCCTGCAGGGCGGAAAAGTCCTCGGCCTGGCGCCGCGGCGTGATGTCGGTGGCGATCACCATCTGGGCCAGGCGCCCGTCCACCCAGGTCAGGTAACGCGAGCGCACCTCCAGCCACTTGCCGAGTTCCGCCACGTAAACCTCCGACTGGCCGGAATGGCCGTGAGTCAGCGCATCGGTCGGCAGACCCATGTACGCGTCCACATCGTCCTGTGCGTCGTCGGTGTTGGTGGAGATGACGCCGGCCTGCGCCACCAGTTGCAGGTGCCCGACGGTGTGCGAGCCAAACCAGAGCCGGTACAGCTTGTTCGCGAACAGCAGTTCGGTACTGCCCAGCGGCGCCACCGAGACCGAGGCGTCCAGCGCCTCCAGGACGGTAGTGAAGCGCTCGTAGGACGCCGACAGCTGGTCCCGAATGCGGTTCGGTTCGGTGATGTCGGTCATCGAGGTCATCCAGCCGGTTTGCTGGCCGCGCGCGTCGATCAGCGGCGAGGTGTACATGCGCGCATCGAACAGCGCATTGTTCTTGCGCTTGATTCGGACCTGGAAGCCGCCGGGGATGGTGCGCCCCTGCAGCTCATCCTCGAGCCGGGCGTCCAGGGACTCCTGGTCCGCTTCGGGCCAGTATGGAAAAGGCGCGGTGCAGCCCACCAGCTCGCGTTCGCTCCAGCCCGTCATCTGGCAAAACGCCGCATTCACATAGGTGATGCGGCCCTGCAGGTCGAGCGCACGCATGCCGGTGAGCATGGAGTTTTCCATGGCGCGGCGGAAATTGGTTTCCGACACCAGGGCCCGCTGCGCCTGCATGCGCCGGCGCGTATGACGCCAGTTGGCGATCAGCATCCAGGCCGTGAGCATGCTCAGGGCACAGACCAGCCAGAACAGGCCACTGCCGACAACGCCCATCGAGGTGCGATAGGCCTGGGCCCGCAGGATCAGGCCGTTGCCCACCGGCGAAACCGGCACCTCGTACTGGTTGGGCGCGGCGCTCCAGGGCAGCAGGCTGGAGCCCTGGTTGTGCGCCGGCACGGTGTTGCCGGCGAGGACATGGCCCTTGTCATCCAGCAGCGAGACCGCATACTTGGCCAGCACCTCGGGCGGAACGCCATACCGCAGCAGGTCGTCGAGCGAGTATTCGGCCAGCACCACGCCGGCGAACTTGCCCCCATCGGCCAGCGGGATATGCAGTTGCAGCAGGGCGAGCCGGTCGGGATGCGCCGCGGGCTGGGCATAAACGGGTTGCTGCAGTTCGCGCGCCAGGCTGTAGCTGTTTTCGGTATCCCCGATCTTCAGAATGTCGCCAGCCACCCGCTGCCGGCTCAAGGGAACACTGGGCGCGGAGCGACTGGCGATGATGCGCCTGCGGGCATTGATCCAGGTGATGGCCAGCAGCTCGGGGTACTGCGCCTCCAGTGACTCGGATCGGGATACGAACTCGTCCGGGTCGACATCCTTGTTGGACACGTCGCGCGCCAGCCGCATGAGCTGCTCCTGACGCTCCAGCAGGCGCAGGCGAACCCGTTGCTGCGCATACTCGACATCGCGTGTCACGGCCTCCTGCCCCCGGTCGATCTCCTCGACCTGCAAGTACCAGAACGCCGCGGTGATGGCCGCCAGAAACAGCAGCACCGAGGCCAGCGGCGCGAGCACAGCCAGCCGGTCCTGGCGGGTCGGGCTCTGGCTGCGCCACCAGTTGCGCCATGATCGCAGCGGCGCGCCAGCCGTTGGCCTGGCCCGGCCTGGCGGGGTTGACAGGAGGGGGTTTGACATCGACGCAGTTTAGATGACAGACGAGGCCATCACAGCGCACGGGCATAGCAAAGCGAGCATCATGGTTCCCTGCGTCATTTTTCTATTCATAATATGAAATAGAAAATCATTATTTGAAATTCTTAAAAAAGTGTGAGACACTAGGGAAGTCGTACTAAATTACCCTTTGAACATCAAGGAGACGCAAATGTCAGCATTGCCCGAGAGCGCATTCGGCACGCCGGCGAATGATCCGGATTCGCAGGAAACCCGCGAATGGATGGACGCCTTGTCGGCCGTCATCGAAAGCGAGGGCCCCGCGCGGGCCCACGCATTGCTGGAGCAACTGCTGGAGCATGCCCGGCAAAACAGCATCGACATGCCGTTTTCCGCGAACACGGGCTATGTCAATACCATCGAACCTGACCAGGAGGAGCGCAGCCCCGGCAACCTGCAAATGGAAGGCCGCCTGCGCGCCTACATGCGATGGAACGCAATGGCCATGGTAGTCAAGGCGAACCGGCATCACCCCGAGGACGGCGGCGATCTGGGCGGCCATATCGGTTCATTCGCGTCGGTGGCCAGCATGTTCGGCGCCGGCTTCAATCACTTCTGGCACTCCGAGAGTGAAAATCACGGCGGCGACTGCCTCTACATCCAGGGCCACAGCTCGCCCGGCGTCTATGCGCGCGCCTATCTGGAAGGCCGGCTGACCGAAGAACAATTGCTCAATTTCCGCCAGGAAACAGGGGGCAAGGGGTTGTCCAGCTACCCGCATCCCAAGCTGATGCCCGATTTCTGGCAGTTTTCCACGGTCTCAATGGGACTGGGACCGCTGATGGCGATCTACCAGGCGCGTTTTCTCAAGTACCTGCATGCGCGCGGCATCGCCAACACCGAAAATCGCAAGGTCTGGGTGTTCTGCGGCGATGGTGAAATGGACGAGGTGGAAAGCCTGGGCGCGATCGGCCTGGCCGCGCGCGAAAAGCTCGACAACCTGATCTTCGTGATCAACTGCAACTTGCAGCGTCTCGACGGTCCGGTGCGCGGCAACGGCAAGATCATTCAGGAACTGGAGAGTACCTTCCGCGGTGCCGGCTGGAACGTGATCAAGCTGCTGTGGGGCGGCAACTGGGACCCGCTGCTCGCGCGCGACAAGGACGGTGCGCTGCGCAAGGTCATGATGGATACGCTGGACGGCGACTACCAGGCGTTCAAGGCGAACGATGGCGCGTACGTGCGCAAATATTTTTTTGGCCGGGACCCCAAGGCAATGGAACTGGTGGCCAAGATGAGCGACGACGACATCTGGGCGCTGCGACGCGGCGGGCACGACCCGCAGAAGGTCTATGCGGCTTACCACGCGGCGGTGCAGCACAAGGATCAGCCCTCGGTGCTGCTCGTCAAGACCGTCAAGGGCTATGGCATGGGCAAGATCGGCGAGGGCAAGAACACGGTGCACCAGACCAAGAAACTCACCGACGAGGCGATCAAGGAGTTCCGGGACCGCTTCAATATCCCGATTCCGGACAGCCAGCTGTCCGACATTCCCTTCTACAAGCCGGCCGACGACACCCCCGAAATGCAGTATCTGCACGAACGCCGCAAGGCGCTCGGCGGCTACCTGCCGCACCGGCGCGCCAAGGCGGACGAGAGCTTCACCGTGCCGGCGCTGGAAACCTTCAAGGCGGTGCTCGATCCGACTGCCGAGGGGCGCGAAATCTCGACCACGCAGGCCTTTGTGCGCGTGCTCACACAGTTGCTGCGCGACAAGGCGCTGGGCCCGCGCGTGGTGCCCATCCTGGTGGACGAGGCCCGCACCTTCGGCATGGAAGGGCTGTTTCGCCAGATCGGCATCTACAACCCCGCGGGCCAGCAATACACCCCGGTCGACAAGGACCAGGTCATGTATTACAAGGAGGACAAGGCGGGCCAGGTGCTGCAGGAGGGCATCAACGAGGCCGGGGGCATGGCCAGCTGGATTGCGGCGGCCACGTCCTACAGCACCAGCAACCGCATCATGGTGCCGTTCTACGTGTACTACTCGATGTTCGGCTTCCAGCGCATTGGCGACCTGGCCTGGGCAGCGGGCGACATGCTGGCGCGCGGCTTTCTGCTGGGCGGTACCGCGGGTCGCACCACGCTGAACGGAGAAGGCCTGCAGCACGAGGATGGGCACAGCCACATCCTCGCCGGCACCATCCCGAACTGCGTGAGCTACGACCCGACCTTCGCGCATGAGGTCGGCGTGATCATGCAGCATGGCCTCAAGCGCATGGTGGAAAAGCAGGAGGACGTCTTCTACTACATCACCCTGCTGAACGAGAACTACCCGATGCCTGGCCTCAAGGCGGGCACCGAGGAGCAGATCATCAAGGGCATGTACCTGTGCAAGGACGGCGGCAAGGCCAAGCAGCGTGTGCAATTGCTCGGCAGCGGCACCATCCTGCGCGAAAGCCTGATGGCCCAGGACCTGCTGGAGAAGGACTGGGGCATTGCGGCCGACGTGTGGAGCTGCCCCAGCTTCAACGAGCTGGCCCGCGACGGACAGGACTGCGAACGCTGGAACCTGCTGCATCCGACCGAAGCGCCGCGCGTCCCGTTTGTGGCCCTGCAGCTGGAAAAGCATGCTGGACCGGTGGTCGCCTCGACCGACTACATGAAGGCCTATGCCGAGCAGATTCGCCCCTTCCTGCCCAAGGACCGCACCTACAAGGTGCTCGGCACGGACGGCTTTGGCCGCAGCGACTTCCGCAGCAAGCTGCGCGAGCACTTCGAGGTGAATCGCCATTACATCGTGGTCGCGGCGCTCAAGACCCTGTCCGACGACGGCAGCGTGCCAGTCGCCAAGGTGGCCGAGGCCCTCAAGAAGTACGGAATCCAGACCGAAAGGGTCAATCCGCTGCACGCCTGAGTCACATCGCCCCAAATGCAACGCGGCCATCACACGGCGGGCGATCGCGCCGCGCGCAACCAGAACCCCAATAACCGGAGGCAAGGAATATGTCCGTCGTAGAAATCAAGGTTCCCGACATTGGCGATTTCGATGAGGTCGCAGTCATCGAACTGCTGGTCAAGCCCGGCGATGCCGTTCAGGCCGAGCAGAGCCTGATCACCGTGGAGAGCGACAAGGCCTCCATGGAGATTCCGTCGAGCCAGGCCGGCGTGGTCAAGGAGCTCAAGGTCAAGCTGGGCGACAAGGTGTCCGAAGGCTCCGTGGTGCTGCTGCTGGAAGCCGAAGGCGCGGCCGCTGCTGCCACACCGTCCGCGCCGGATTCCGCACAAAAAACGGCTGTAGCCGTTGTCCCATCATTGAAGAGCGATATTAATACGATAGCGCCCGCCGCGGTTGCGCGCACTGGCGCGATCGAGGTACGGGTGCCGGACATTGGCGACTTCAAGGACGTTGCCGTGATCGAGGTCATGGTCAAGGCGGGCGACACGGTCAGGATGGAACAGTCGCTCATCACGGTCGAGTCCGACAAGGCCTCGATGGAGATTCCGTCCTCGGCCGCTGGCGTTATCAAGGAACTCAAGGTCAAGCTCGGCGACAAGGTGAATATCGGCGACTTGCTGGCGATCGTCGAGGGGCAGGCTGCGGTGGCGTCCACGCCAGCGCCTGCCGCTTCGGCATCTGCACCGGCACCGGCACCGGCACCGGCACCGGTGCCGCTGTCGAGTCCCGCATCCGCGGCAACCGCCGTTGCAGCGCCCGTTCCCGCTGCCATGCCGGCCCATGATCCCACGACGCCGCAGGGCCATCTGCCGCATGCGTCGCCGTCGGTGCGCAAGGTTGCGCGTGAACTGGGCGTGCCGCTGGCCGAGGTCAAGGGCAGCGGCCCGAAAGGCCGCATCACGCAGGATGACGTGCAGGGTTTCACCCGATCCGTGATGGCCGGCGCGGCGCAGACTCAGGCCCAGGCGGCGCGCGCCCCGGCCGGCGGCGACGGTGCCGCGCTGGGGCTGATCCCCTGGCCGAAGGTGGACTTCACCAAGTTCGGCGCCGTGGAGCGCAAGGACCTTTCGCGCATCAAGAAGCTCAGCGGCGCCAACCTGCACCGCAACTGGGTGATGATTCCGCATGTCACGAACAATGACGAGGCCGACATCACCGAGCTGGAGGCGTTCCGCGTCGCCACCAACAAGGAAAACGAAAAGAGCGGCGTCAAGGTGACCATGCTGGCTTTCGTGATCAAGGCCGTGGTGGCTGCGCTGAAGAAATTTCCCGATTTCAACGCGAGCCTGGATGGCGACGCGCTGGTCTACAAGCAGTATTTCAACATTGGCTTTGCGGCCGACACGCCCAACGGACTCGTGGTGCCGGTGCTCAAGGATGCCGACCGGAAGGGCATCCTGCAGATCAGCGCCGAGATGGGCGAGCTCGCCAGGAAGGCGCGCGACGGCAAGCTGGGCTCGGCCGACATGCAGGGCGGGTGCATCTCGATCTCGTCGCTGGGCGGCATCGGCGGCACGCATTTCACGCCGATCATCAACGCGCCCGAGGTGGCGATCCTGGGGTTATCCAAGAGCCAGATGAAGCCGGTGTGGGACGGCAAGCAGTTCGTGCCGCGCCTGGTGCTGCCGCTGTCGCTGTCGTACGACCACCGTGTGATCGACGGCGCCGCGGCCTCGCGCTTCAATGCCTACCTCGGCCAGGTGCTGGCCGACTTCCGCCGGATCCTTTTGTGACCACCGTGGGGCAGTCCATAGCGCAGGCCGGGCGGAGACGACCGGCGCGCTGGAAGGTTCCAGAATCAAATTGAAGAAGTAAGACAAGAGAGGCAACCATGGCACTGCTGGAAATCAAGGTTCCCGATATTGGCGACTTCGCGGACGTCGCGGTGATCGAACTGCTGGTCAAGCCCGGCGACACCATCAAGCCCGAACAAAGCCTGATCACCGTGGAGAGCGATAAAGCTTCCATGGAAATCCCCTCGTCGCATGGCGGCGTGGTGAGGGAACTCAAGGTCAAACTCGGCGACAAGGTGAAAGAAGGATCGGTGGTGTTGCTGCTTGAACCCGAAGCGGCGGGCGCAATCCCCCCGGTTTCTGAATCAAAAAAGGCTGCAGCCCAGGCTGTAACAGCGCCAGCCGCTACACAAAGCGCAGCAACACCGGCGCCTGCCGCCGCCAGTTTTGCCGGCACGGCCGATCTGGACTGCGATGTGCTGGTGCTCGGCGCCGGGCCAGGCGGGTACTCGGCTGCGTTCCGGGCCGCCGACCTGGGTCTCAAGGTGGTGCTGGTCGAGCGCTATGTCACGCTGGGCGGCGTGTGCCTCAACGTGGGCTGCATTCCGTCCAAGGCTTTGCTGCACGTGGCGGCGGTGATGGACGAGGTGAGCCACTTCGAGGCGTTGGGCGTGAGCTTCGGCAAGCCACAGGTGAATGTGGACAAATTGCGCGGCCACAAGGACAAGGTCGTCGGCAAGCTCACGGGCGGGCTGGCCGCCATGGCCAAGATGCGCAAGGTGACCACGCTGCGCGGCTACGGCACTTTCGTTGGCGCGAACCATGTGCAGGTCGAGGAAACCGCTGGCTCGGGCCAGGAAAAAACAGGCAAGAAGCAGACCGTGGCGTTCAGGACCTGCATCATCGCGGCGGGCTCGCAAGCGGTGCATCTGCCCTTCATGCCGCAGGATCCGCGCGTGGTCGATTCGACGGGCGCCCTGAACCTCAAGGAAGTTCCCAGGCGCATGCTGATCCTGGGCGGCGGCATCATCGGCCTGGAGATGGGCACGGTGTACAGCACGCTGGGCGCGCGCCTGGACGTGGTGGAAATGCTCGACGGCTTGATGCCGGGCGCGGACCGGGACCTGGTCAAGGTCTGGCAGAAGATGAATGCGCCGCGCTTTGACAACATCATGCTGGGAACCAAGACGGTGGCCGCGAAGGCGACACCGGCCGGGATCGAGGTGACCTTCGCCGCCGCGCAGGAGGGCGGCAGCGCGCCCGCACCGCAAACCTACGACCTGGTGCTGCAGGCGGTGGGCCGCTCGCCCAACGGCAAGAAGATCGGGGCCGACAAGGCTGGTGTGACCGTGACCGACCGCGGCTTCATTCCCGTGGATATCCAGATGCGCACGAACGTGCCGCATATCTTTGCGATCGGCGATATTGTCGGCCAGCCCATGCTGGCGCACAAGGCAGTCCACGAGGCCCACGTGGCGGCCGAGGTGATTGCCGGTGAACTGCAGGGCAACAAGGAGTTGGCCAGCGTCGCCTTCAACGCCCGCGTGATTCCCAGCGTGGCCTACACCGACCCCGAGGTGGCCTGGGTCGGCCTGACCGAGGACCAGGCGAAGGCGCAGGGCATCAAGGTGAAAAAGGGCCTGTTTCCCTGGACGGCTTCCGGCCGTGCCATCGCCAACGGCCGCGACGAGGGCTTCACCAAGCTGCTGTTCGATGATTCGCCCGAGGCGCATGGACACGGCGCGATCCTGGGCGGCGGTATCGTCGGCACGCATGCCGGTGACATGATCGGCGAGATCGCGCTCGCGATCGAGATGGGCGCGGATGCCATCGACATTGGCAAGACCATCCACCCGCACCCCACGCTGGGCGAGAGCATCGGCATGGCCGGAGAAGTGGCGCACGGCAGTTGCACGGATTTGCCGCCGGTCAAGAAATAACACAGTAACACGCGCCGATCTGGCGCTGTGTGTCTCGCATTGCGCCGGCGAGGGCCGGCCGCGAAATCAGTGCATCAGCGCCGCGGCGGCGGAAGCGGACACAGGGTCCGGAACCAGTTCCGCCGACCTGGATTCGGAAGGGACGGTGGCGGTGTTGTCGCTGCTCGCGGTTTCGACCCGGCGCGCGCCGTCGAAGCGCGACCTCCAGTACCGCAAGTCCATGTCCTCGACCCGGATTTCTCCCCCGGTGCGCGGGGCGTGGATGAACTTGCCGTTTCCAATATAGATGCCCACGTGGCTGAAGGCACGCCGCATTGTGTTGAAAAACACCAGGTCGCCAGGCTGCAGATCCTTGCGCTTGATTACCTCGGTCGCGGCCGCCTGCTGCGAGGCTCGCCGCGGCAGCACCAGTCCAAGCGTCTGCTCGTAAATCGTCCGGACGAACCCACTGCAGTCAAAGCCACCACTTTCCGTGGAGGTGCCACCGTATTTGTACGGCACTCCCAGAAACCCCATGGCATTGGCGACCAGTTCGGAGGCCTTGTCGCTGACGGTCTGGCGGACTTGGTCGAGTTGGCCGCCAATCTGGGTGATGACCCCGTTATTGCCAAGCAGATTGTCCATGGTGTCCGTGCCGGGACTGGAAGGAGGAGCCGCTTGGGCACTGGCGCACACAAACAAGAAGATCAGCAACCATTTAGACATGGGGTGCGAGGTTAACGGGCTAGTAATGCGAAGTCAAGTTAAGAGTTCGATGTAACTTATTGATTTATAATATATTCTATAATCTTTACATTTTTGTTGAGACTCTTGCGAGCAAATCGGCTCAAACCAAACCTTCGAGGCGACGGCGAAAGACAGGGTTGCAGGGGCATAGGGGCATAGGGGCATAGGGGTTGTGGTGATCCGTTGTTGCGCTTTACCGGAGCGACACACTGGCGCGCCTTGCATTCGGGCGGCCCGCTCCCACGTCGGTTCAGCAGCTTATGACGATGTTTCAAGGGCAATACATGCAGTATCGATCGATCGTTCAGCGCACCGCCAAATGGCTGGTGATTGCGTCAATTTTGAGTTTCGGCCTGGCCATGGCGCAATCGGTGCCAAGCGTGGATCAGGTTTACGCAGCCGCCCAAGCCGGCAAGCTCGAGCAGGCGCAGGACATGATTCAACAGGTGCTGGTGGCGCACCCGAACAGCGCCAAGGCACACTATGTTCAAAGCGAGCTGTATGCGCGGCAGGGCCAGTTCGGGCAAGCCCGGGCTGCATTGGCCGCCGCCGAACGGCTGGAACCCGGACTTCCGTTTGCCAAGGCGCCGGCCGTCCAGGCTCTGCGCGCCGAACTCGCGGGCAGAAGTCCGGCGCCGGGCGCTGTCGCCGGGCGCGCTGGCTATGCTGCGAGTGCTTCGTCTTCCCCCGCATGGCGCCTGCCTCTGCTGCTCGCCCTGGGGGTCATTGTGTTGGGCTATTTCCTGTTCCGCCGCCGGGTGCCCGCCGTCATGCAACCCGGATACGGCAGTCCGGGCAGCATGAATGGGCCCCAAACGTTTACCGGGCCTGCGGGGGCGATGCCACCGTATGGGCAACCGGGCTCCAGCGGTCTTGGTGGCCAGATCATGGGCGGTGTTGCCACCGGGTTGGCCGTGGGCGCCGGCGTCATGGCGGCCGAAGCCATTGGACGCGACCTCCTGGGGAACCGCAACCAGCCCGTCATGCCCGTGGGCGATTTCGGCAACAACGACTATCAAAACATGGGTGGCAACGCTGACATGGGTGGTCAGGACTTTGGCCTGAATGACGCTGGGTCATGGGATGACGGCGGCGGTGCGGACGTCGGCGGCGGCTGGGACAACTAGCCGTATCTGATTGGGCCACCGCGCCCGGCCTGGATAGTGGCAACCAACACAGCGTCTGGCGCCGTGGACGCGATAGCCATTGGATCCTGGTGTCAGTTGCCCGGGCGGACCCCCGGATCGCCATCATCGGGCTGCATCAGAATACAAGTGTCTGATGGCTTTCCGGAGTAAGCTGACTGTCCGACATAGCAGCCCCGGCACGCAACGGGGCCTGAATGAGACGAGTCATGCTGAACGACGCCCGCCTCGCGGCCTTGATGAACGCCCAACATGGTGATCCTTTCAGTGTTTTGGGGCTGCATCGCAATGGCAAAGCCTGTTGGATGAATGTGTTCCTGCCGGGCGATCGCAGCGCCTACGTCAACTGGACCGGTTGCGGCAACTGCCTCAATAGGGACGAGCCTCTCGTCCTGCGCATGGTGATGGATAGCCTGCGTGTGTGGGTGGCGTTCCAGGGCAATCTATCGAACAATACCAGGGAGCCTCATTGACCATGCGCCTTGTCACGATTCCCACCAGTCCCTTCGAAGGTCAGCGCCCCGGCACCTCGGGACTGCGCAAGAAGGTCACCGTATTTCAGCAGCCTTTCTATCTGGAAAATTTCGTGCAGGCGCTGTTTGACGTGCTGCCGTCGGCCCACGGCCAAACTTTGGTGGTGGGCGGCGACGGGCGGTACCACAACCGCATCGCGGTTCAGGTCATTTTGCGCATGGCCGCCGCCAGGGGTTACGCCAGGATTCTGGTTGGGCGGGGCGGCATCCTGTCCACCCCGGCCGTCAGCGCGATCATTCGTCGCCGCCGCGCCATGGGTGGGATCGTGCTGTCCGCCAGCCACAATCCCGGGGGGCCAGAGGGCGACTTTGGCATCAAGTACAACATTGCCAACGGCGGTCCGGCACCTGAAAAAATCACCGAGGCCATCTATGCCCGCACGTTGGAAGTTCGCGAGATTCACATGCTGGACAGCGCCGATCTGCCGCTGGACGAGCTGGGTAGCCACCGATTGCATTTCACAACCATAGAAGTCGTAGACCCGGTGGCCGACTATGCCGAAGTCATGCGCAGCCTGTTTGACTTTGAAGCGATCCGTGCGCTGTTTGCGCGAGGCTTTCGACTACGTTTTGACGCGATGTCCGCCGTGGCCGGGCCTTATGCCCACAGCCTGCTGGAGCATGAACTGGGGGCGCCTGCGGGCACCGTGGTCAACGGGACACCGTTGGAGGACTTTGGCGGCTTGCACCCGGACCCCAACCCTGTGAACGCGGTCGATCTGATTCGCTGCATGCAGGCCGCCGATGCTCCCGACATGGGAGCGGCCTCCGACGGCGACGCCGACCGCAACATGATTGTGGGGCGTGGCTTTGTTGTTTCGCCATCCGACAGCCTGGCTGTCCTGGCCGCGCACGCCACGCTGGTGCCTGGCTACCGTGCCGGTCTGTCAGGCGTGGCGCGCTCCATGCCCACTTCGACCGCGATCGACCGGGTGGCACAAAAGCTCGGCATCCCCTGCTTCGAGACGCCTACCGGATGGAAGTTTTTCGGCAACCTGCTGGACGCCGGCAAGGTCACCCTCTGTGGAGAGGAGAGCTATGGTACCGGTTCCAGTCATATACGGGAGAAGGACGGCCTGTGGGCCGTTCTGTTCTGGCTGAACCTGCTGGCCGTCAGTGGCAAATCAGTCGAGGGCCTGGTGCGGGAACTTTGGCGCGAGCACGGGCGTTGTGTGTATTCGCGGCACGACTACGAAGGCATTTCCGGTGATCGGGCAGAAAACCTGATGCGCGAGTTGCGCGCCCAACTGCCTTCAATGCCAGGCGCAAGCCTGCTGGGCCAGCGCATTGTCGCCGCGGATGATTTTGCCTATGCGGATCCGGTTGACGGCAGCCTGAGCGTTGCTCAGGGCGTGCGCCTGGAGCTGCAAGACAGAGCCCGCATCGTGTTTCGGCTGTCGGGCACTGGAACCTCGGGCGCCACCCTGCGAATTTATCTGGAGCGCCACGAAACGGATCTTCATCGTCACGATCTGCCGGTGCAGCAGGTACTGGCACCGCTGGTGGCATTGGCCGAGCGTGTGGCGCGGGTGCGCCACTGGACCGGCATGGCCGAACCCAGTGTGATGACCTGACCCGTGCCATCTGAAGTTCAACCTCGAAGGAGACCTTCCATGAATCACGAAGAGCAAAACAACACCATGGCTCAAGACCGGCGCAATCAACCCCATATGCTGGTGAGACGCGCGATAGCGCTGGTGCTGGCGGGAGGAAGGGGTTCGCGGCTCAGGCAACTGACAGATCACCGGGCCAAACCGGCGGTCTATTTTGGCGGTAAATTCCGGATCATCGATTTCGCGCTCTCCAACTGCGTGAACTCCGGGTTGCGCCGGATCGGCGTGATTACCCAGTACAAGTCGCACTCGCTGCTGAGGCATCTTCAGCGCGGCTGGAGTTTTTTACGCGCCGAACTCAATGAAATGGTGGATTTGATGCCGGCGCAGCAGCGTGTGAACGAAGAGCACTGGTACCGTGGCACGGCCGACGCCATTTATCAAAACCTGGACATCATCCAGTCCGGCAAGCCCGAATATGTAGTCATCCTGGCGGGCGACCACGTCTACAAGATGGACTATTCGTTGATGCTAAAGGATCACGTCGACAGTGGCGCCGGATGCACCGTGGGCTGCATCGAAGTGCCGCGTGCCGAAGCCTCTTCCTGCGGCGTGATGGCGATGAACGACTCTCGCAAGATTACCGATTTCGTGGAAAAACCTGCAGACCCCCCGGCCATGCCAGGCAACGATGCCATGTCGCTGGCAAGCATGGGCATCTATGTGTTCAATGCCCAGTACCTTTATGAGGTGCTCGAGGAAGATCTCGCCAACCCCGGCTCGAGCCACGACTTTGGCAAGGATGTGATTCCGCGCGTGGTGCGAGATGGCCAGGCGCAGGCTCATCCATTCTCCATGTCTTGCGTGACCTCCTCACCCGAAGCCAAGCCCTACTGGCGCGACGTGGGCACTATCGATGCGTTTTGGGAAGCCAACCTGGATCTGGCTTCGGTGACACCCGAACTCGACATCTACGACACCGAGTGGCCGATCTGGACCAGCCAGCGCCAGCTGCCGTCAGCGAAGTTCGTGCAGGACGCCTACGGCAAGCATGGCCTGGCGATCAACGTGATGGTGTCGGGCGGCTGCATCGTCTCGGGTTCCACGGTCAGCAATTCGGTGCTGTTTTCAGGCGTGCGCGTGCATTCGTTTTGCCAGATAGACCAGGCGGTGCTGTTTCCCAATACGACCATTGGGCGTGGCTGCCGCATTCGCAAGGTGGTCGTGGATCGCGGCTGCACGCTGCCCGACGGTCTGGTCATTGGCGAAGACCCGGGGCTGGACGCCGAGCGTTTCGAGCGTACCGAGAAAGGGGTGGTTTTGGTAACGCGCGAGATGTTGAGCCGTCTATCGGAACCGGCCTGAAAGGACGCCCCAGCGAATGCGCATCCTGCAACTCAGTGCCGAAATCTTCCCCCTTCTCAAAACGGGTGGCCTCGCAGACGTCACGGGTGCCTTGCCCTCTGCCTTGCACGCGGCAGGCTGCGAGGTTCGCGTTTTACTACCCGGCTTCCCCGCCGTCATGGCAGGCGTGGAAAGTGCCGAAACGGTCGGCCAGTTTCTCGCCCCTTGGGGCGAAACCTTGCAGGTAAGGTTCGGTGCGCTGGCGGACGTGCCGGGGGGCGAGGGGCCCCTCAAGGCCTATGTGCTCGATGTGCCCGGGCTTTTTGATCGCCCTGGCAACCCTTATGAAGACGCGCAGCGTCGGCCCTATGCCGACAATGCCCGGCGCTTTGCCGCACTGGGCTGGGCGGCGGCGCATCTGGGCCATGGGCTGGACCGCCACTGGTCGCCCGACCTGGTTCACGGGCACGATTGGCACGCGGGGCTTGCTTGCGCCTGTCTCAGGCTTTGGCCGGATGCCGGTGCCCGGCGGGTGCCCAGCGTCTATACGGTGCACAACCTGGCGTACCAGGGCTTGTTTGGCCCGCAACACCTGGAGGAGATCGGCCTGCCTCAAGTGGCGTTTCAGATGGAAGGGCTGGAATTCCATGGCCAGATATCGTTCATGAAAGCAGGCCTGTTTTACGCCGACCGCATTACCACTGTGAGCCCGACCTATGCGCAGGAGATCCAGACAACTGAGCAGGGTTGCGGCCTCGACGGCTTGTTGCGCGCGCGCAGCGAAAGCCTCAGTGGGATTCTCAACGCGGTGGACGATGCCGTCTGGAACCCCGCCACCGACCGTCACCTGGCGCGCAATTTCGATGTGCGGCGCCCCGGGGGGAAAGTTGAATGCAAGAGCAGGTTGCAGCGGGAAATGGGGTTGGACGATGCAGCCGATGCGCCGCTGTTTGCCATGGTCAGCCGTCTGGCCGAACAGAAGGGCGTTCACCTGGTCCTGGCCGCGGTGAATTCCATCGTTCAAAGCGGCGGCCAGCTGCTCGTGCTGGGAAGCGGTGACGCCGAACTGGAACGGGCGTTTTCGCTGGCCGCGATTCAACACCCTGGTGGCGTCGCGGTGCACATTGGATATGACGAAGCGTTGGCGCATCGTATTTTTGCGGGCAGCGACGTGACCCTGATTCCTTCACGTTTCGAGCCCTGCGGCCTGACGCAGATGTATGGTCTCAAATATGGCAGTCTGCCGTTGGTACGAGGCGTCGGTGGCTTGGCGGATACCGTGGTGGATGCCGATTTGGCCACCCTCGAAGATCAAAGCGCCACAGGTGTTGTGTTCCACGACTTTACCGATGAAGCTTTTCAATACGCATTGCGGCGCAGCGTGGCGCTGTATCGCCATCCAAGAGCGTGGGCCAAGGTGCGGCGATCTGGCATGCGCCAGTCTTTCAGTTGGATTCATGCCGCCCAGCAGTATGTTTCGGTGTACCAGCAACTCATCGGGCACTGATCGCCTGCTGCAGGCAGATGTTCCTGGTTTCTTAGAGCTCTCCCTCCCTTTCCCACATGTCCCAAGATACGACGCTCACCCTAGAAAATACAGATTCTGCGATCTTTGAATACGATGCGCCCGCGAGAGACGTTGCTTCGCTGAAACGCGCCATTGCCAACAAGCTGATGTTCAGCGTCGGCAAGGAGCCTGACGTCGCTCGCCCGGTCGATTGGCTGCACGCTGCCGCCTATGCGGTGCGCGATCAACTGGTTGAACGCTGGATGCGAACGACCCGCGCCAAGGCGGCCCAGGATGTCAAGAATGTCTATTACCTGTCGATGGAGTTCCTGATTGGCCGCACCTTCAGCAACGCCTTGATCGCGCTGGATCTCCAGGCCCCGTTGAACCAGGCTCTTGCGGAACTGGGCGTGGACATGGATTCGATCGTTGATCTGGAGCCTGATGCGGCCCTGGGAAATGGCGGGCTGGGCCGGCTGGCCGCTTGTTTTCTTGACTCCATGGCCACCTTGGGATTGCCAGGCTATGGTTATGGCATTCGTTACGACTATGGCATGTTTCGCCAAACCATCGTGGATGGCCGGCAGATCGAGGTGCCGGACTACTGGCTCTCATCCATCAATCCCTGGGAGTTTCCACGACCCGAGGTCAGTTACCGCGTTCAGTTCGGCGGGCGCGTGGTCATTCATGGCGACTGCCATGAATGGGTAGATACGCAGGATGTCAGCGCCATGGCCTACGACACCATTGTTCCAGGCTACGCCACCCAAGCCACCAATACCTTGCGCCTTTGGTCGGCCAAGGCCACCGAGGAAATTGATCTCTCCGCGTTCAACCAGGGCAATTATTTCGCGGCGGTTGAGCGAAAGAACCATTCCGAGAATGTCTCGCGCGTCCTTTATCCGGATGATTCAACCCAATCGGGCCGTGAATTAAGGCTGCACCAGGAATATTTCTTTGTTTGTGCCAGTGTTCAGGATTTGCTTCGCCGCTACTTGCGGCAACACGGCAACTTTGATCATCTTGCCCAAAAGGTCAGCATCCATCTCAACGATACCCATCCGGTGCTGGCGATCCCGGAACTGATGCGCCTGCTGCTCGATGTTCATCGCCTCCCCTGGGCCGATGCCTGGCGGATATGCCAGGGGGTGTTCTCGTACACCAATCACACGCTGATGCACGAGGCGTTGGAAACCTGGCCGGTGGAGATGTTGGGCCGCGTGCTGCCGCGGCATCTGCAGATCATTTTTGAAATCAATACCCACTTTCTTTCGCATCTGGCGGAGCAGCATGATCACGATATGGATCTGATGCGCCGTGTTTCGCTGATTGACGAAGCGGGCGAAAGGCGGGTGCGCATGGCCTACCTCGCGGTACTGGCCAGCCACTCGGTCAACGGCGTATCCGCTCTGCATTCTGAGTTGATGCGGCAATCGATCTTCGCCGATTTCGCGGCGCTGTGGCCGGCACGCTTCAACAATAAAACCAATGGCATTACACCTCGCCGCTGGCTGGCGCAAGCCAACCCAGCGCTATCTGGCGTGTTGGACGAGGCCATCGGCCGAAACTGGCGGCGAGATTTGTCGGCGCTGGGAATGCTCAAACCTCAGGTGAGCGATCCGGGCCTGATCGAGAAGTTCCAACAGGCGAAGCGGGCGAACAAACAACGCTTCGCATCCTGGGTCGAGAAGAACATGGGGCTGTCCGTCCCGGTGAACGCCATGTTCGATGTGCAAGTCAAACGCATTCACGAATACAAGCGGCAATTGCTCAACTTGCTGCATGTGGTGACGCGCTACCTGCGCATCATCGAGCATCCCGACACGGTCCAGGCGCCGCGCGTCGTGATATTTGCGGGCAAGGCGGCATCGGCCTACCATATGGCCAAGCTCATCGTTCGCCTGATCAACGACGTGGCCAGGGTCATCAATGCGGACACTCGGGTGGGTGACATGCTCAAAGTCGTATTTGTACCCAACTACAGCGTCAGCCTTGCCGAGCTGATCATCCCGGCCGCGGACTTGTCGGAGCAGATCTCGACGGCGGGCACCGAAGCGTCAGGTACCGGGAACATGAAGCTGGCGCTCAATGGTGCCCTGACAATTGGCACGCTGGATGGTGCGAATGTCGAAATTCTGGACAACGTGGGTGTCGACAATATTTTCATATTTGGCAATTCCACGCCCGAGGTGGCGGCGCTGCGCAGCGCGGGCTATGAGCCGCGCAGCCTGGTGGTGGCCAACCCGGAGCTGATGCGTACGCTCGAAGCCATTCGCGACGGGCTTTTCAATCCGGAAGAACCACAACGCTACCAGAGCATCTACGACACGCTGGTGAACTGGGGGGATCATTACATGCTGCTGGCCGACTACTCGAGCTATGTCGCGACACAGGAACAGGTCGATGCCCTGTACCGGAATCCCGCGCTTTGGACGCTAAAGGTCATGCACAACGTGGCGGGCATGGGCCCGTTTTCGTCGGACCGCACGATTGCCGAATATGCCGCGCAGATTTGGCGCACTCAGCCCGTGGTTTTGCCGAGGTGATCAGTTCCGTGGAGGATGACGTCCGTACAGTCGCGTGAACTGCGTCAGCAACGCGGCATGTTCCGGGCGGACGTCTGACCACATAAAGCGCCAACTCCAATTGCCCTCGGGCGTTCCGGGCTTGTTCATGCGGTGCGCGCCGGACAGACGCAGCACATCCTGGAATGGATAAATGGCCAGTTCGGCTACGCTGGCGCAGGTCGCGCGGATGAAGGCCCATCCCACATCGCTTCCATCGCACGCCAGGTAATCGCATACATGGCGTCGAACCGCATCCGGCGCATCGTTCCACCAACCCAGCGTGGTGTTGTTGTCGTGTGTGCCGGGATAGACGACCGCGCCGGTCTCGTACGTGTGGGGCAAGTGGTGGGCGTCGCCAATTTGATCCGCACCCCAGCCAAACTGCAGAACCCGCATGCCCGGAAAGCCATGTTTTTTACGCAGCGCGGTGACTTCCGCGGTGATCACGCCGAGGTCCTCGGCGATGATGGGCAACGGACCCAGTGCATCTGCGATGGCCGCGAACAGGGCGTCTCCCGGGGCGGCCACCCATCGCCCCCGCATGGCGGTCGGCTCCGTGGCGGGAATTTCCCAGTAACTTTCAAAACCCCGAAAGTGATCAATGCGCACGATGTCGACCATCTCGAAGACATGGCGTATGCGGGCGATCCACCACGCGAAGTTCTCTTTCTCGTGGGAGCGCCATCGATATAGAGGATTGCCCCAGCGCTGACCCGTGTCGCTGAAGGCGTCGGGAGGCACACCGGCGACTACCGTGGGCTGGCCTTGGGTATCCAGTTCGAACAGATCGGGACGGGCCCACACGTCGGCACTTTCCTGTGCAATGAAGATGGGCATGTCGCCAACGATGCGCACGCCGCGCGCCTTCGCATATGCCTTCAGTCGGTGCCATTGCTGAAAGAAGCACCATTGGCAGAACTTCCAGAAGCCGATGCGCTGGGCGTGTGTACGGGTTGCTGCCGCCAACGCCTGCGAATCGCGCCGCGCAAGCGGCGCGTCCCATTGAGACCATTCGCGTGCGCGAGCGTGTTCGGCCAGCGCCATGAACAGGGCGTAATCGCTCAACCAGTGTGCCTGCTGTTCAGAAAAGGCGGCCAGGTCCGCACGGTCTTCCAGTGACGCTACGACCTGGAAGCGTGCGTTGGCGCGAGCCAGACGCGCCATCCGGAACGGGATCATTTTTGAGAAGTTGATTGCCCGATCCTGTATTTCGTCCGGCGCGGACAGATCGCTGGTGTCTAACCAGCCTTTCCGATGCAACTCCGCCAGATCTATCAGCAGCACATTGCCGGCAAACGCCGAACTTCCCATGTAGGGCGAGTGGCCTAGCCCAATACCACCCAACGGCAAGATCTGCCAAAGTGACTGCCCGCCACTTTGGAGCCAATCCACAAAGTGATAGGCCGCCGGTCCCAGATCGCCGCTGCCGTGGGGGCCGGGTAGCGAAGTGATGTGCAAGAGAA
>SCRU01000086.1 GCA_004323695.1 Burkholderiaceae bacterium | reverse complement strand
TTGAGCCCCCTGAAGAGTCGTTCTAGACCAGGACGTTGATAGGTCAGGTGTGGAAGCGCAGTAATGCGTTAAGCTAACTGATACTAATTGCTCGTGCGGCTTGACCCTATAACTTTGATCGTTGATCAAGGTGTTATGCCAGGTGACGCATTCAAAAAAATCTGATTTGATCTCTATGAATTCGTTGTATTGACTTGGGCTCAAAGACCCGGATCAGTATGACAACCCGTTATGCCTGATGACCATAGCGAAGTGGTCCCACTCCTTCCCATCCCGAACAGGACAGTGAAACGCTTCTGCGCCGATGATAGTGCGGATTCCCGTGTGAAAGTAGGTCATCGTCAGGCTCTTACAGCCCAAAACGCCCGGTCATTCGACCGGGCGTTTTTTTTGGAGCGCGCCGATTCAGGTTTTCGGGCGCAGCTCGCGCCGCAGTATCTTGCCCACATTGGTCTTGGGCAGGTCGTCGCGAAACTCAATCAATTTGGGGCGCTTGTAGCCGGTCAGGTTGGCGTGGCAATACTGCGCCAGCTCCTGCTCGGTCAGGGTCGGGTTCTTGCGCACCACGAAGATCTTGATGGCTTCGCCCGTTTTTTCATCGGGCACGCCGATCGCGGCGCATTCCAGCACGCCCGGGCACATCGAGATGACGTTTTCCAGTTCGTTCGGGAACACATTGAACCCGCTCACGATGATCATGTCCTTCTTGCGATCGACGATGCGGCTGTAGCCGCGCTCATCCATGATGCCGATGTCACCCGTGCGCATGAAGCCGTCCGCCGTGAATGCCTTCTCGTTCTCGGCCGGCTGATGGTAATAGCCCGGCATCACCTGCGGGCCCTTGATGCAGATCTCGCCGGACTCGCCCAGCGGCAGCGAATGTCCCTCGTCGTCCTTGATGGCGATCTCGATGCCGGGCAGCGGCAGCCCGATCGTGCCGGTGAACTCCTTGTTGGTGACCGGGTTGTTGGTGCCGATCGCGCAGGTCTCGCTCATGCCCCAGCCCTCGATCATCGGGCAGCCGGTGGCCTCCAGCCAGGCGCGGGCGGTTCCCTGGGACGCGGCCATGCCGCCCGCCTGCGTCACGCACAGGCCGGAAAAATCGACGCTCTTGAACTCGGGCTGCTGCAACAGCGCATTGAACAGCGTGTTCACGCCCGGCAGCACGTGGAAGGGGCGCTTGCGGAGCAGTTTCACGAACTTGCCGAAGTCGCGCGGATTCGGCACCAGCGTGAGATGTGCGCCCCAGCGCACGGCCAGCAGACACAGCGTGAGCGCGAAGATGTGGTACAGCGGCAACGCCGCAATGCAATTGATCTTGCTCACATCGCCAACCCGCGCGAGTGCCGGCGTGAACCAGGCCTCGGACTGCAGCACCGCGGCCACGATATTGCGATGCGTCAGCACCGCGCCCTTGGACAGCCCCGTGGTGCCTCCCGTGTACTGCAAAAACGCGATCGAATCGAGCGTGGCGCGGCTGGGGGCGAGCTTCTGCCGGGAGCCCTGCGCAATCGCGTCGTTGAACGGCGTCACGCTGCGCCCGGCGCCGAGCGGCAGCGTGAACGGCGGCACCATGCGGGCGAGGTTGCGCACCGCGAAGGTGATCCAGCGACCGTAGACGGCGCCCAGCAGATCGCCCATGGAGGCGATCACCACGTGCTGCACCGGGGTTTTCGCGATCACCTCCTGCAGCACGTGGGCGAAGTTCTCCAGGATCACGATGGCCGTCGCGCCCGAGTCCTTGAGCTGGTGCTCCAGTTCGCGCGCGGTGTACAGCGGGTTCACGTTCACGCAGGTATAGCCGGCGCGCAGGATGCCCGCCATGGTCACGCCAAACTGCGGCACGTTCGGCAGCATGATGGCCACGCGCGCGCCCGGCTCCAGCCCCCGGCCCTGCAGCCAGGCGCCGAACGCCCCTGACAGCTGATCCAGCTGGCCGTACGACATCCAGCGTTCCATGCAGACCGAAAAGGGCCGGGCCGCGTTCTTCCGGAACGATTCTTCGAGCAACTGCGTGAGCGACTCGAACTGTTCCGGATGAATCTCGTGCGGTACGCCGGCGGGATAGTTTTGCAGCCAGAACCTGTCCATGACATCGCCTCCTTGTGGCCGGATTGTGCTGGCTGCGCGTGCCCCCGGCTAGTGGTCTGGTCCCAGCAGGCGCGCGAGTTTCGTCTCGCAGGCGACAACATCGGCGTCGAACAGCAGCTCGATCAGGGCGGACTCGCGCTCATCGATCACGCGCAAGAACCTGTCGGCGCCGCCTGGTTCGCGCGCCAATGCCGCAAAGGTGTCGAACCCCGCCTCCAGAAAGCGCTGCAGCGCGCCCATGCCCGCCGCCACCGCGGGAGCGCGCATCATTTTGAGCATCAGGCGCAGGCCGGGCGTGTGTGTCAGCCGCTGCAGTTCGCCGCCGATCTCCAGCACCCGGGCCAGCTGCGCGCGCCGCTCGGCGCGCCTGGCCACGGCGCGCCACGCGCGGCTGTAGCGGGCGGCCGGCGCGTCGGGGTGCGGCGCGGCGTCGTCCGCCCAGGCCAGGCCCATCGCATGGTCGAGCCGCTCGGTCAGCGCATGCAGCTGCGCCAGCGAGACGGCGGCGCCGGTCACCTGGCGCGGGAACAGCCGCTGCAGCGCCCCCGCGATGCGGGAGAACTGCGCATCGCGCTCGCTGTAATCGGCATCGCCATACAGCTCGTGCAGAAAAAAATGCGCGGCAGCGCGGTACGGCCCGCCGTCCAGCATGTCGGCATAGGTGCCGGCAAAGCGGTGGGATTGCAGGCGCTTGACTTCGGCCACCGCCGCGCCCAGCGCCGGGTTCTCGCGCGCTTGCAGGCGCAGTCGCGCGACTTCGCTCACGGCGTCGCGGATTTTCTGGGCGGGCTCCATACGGTTCAAGAGTTTATGAAACTATCAAAAATATAGCTATATATGTATATTGGATAAGGGCAAACTACTGATTTATTTCAAAATATCGAGCAAATCCTACACTAGCAAATCATGCTGGCCCGTCTGCAAAAAATCATCACGCTGTCGCTGCTAGCGGCCGCCTGCGTCTGGGGGCTCGCGTTCTGGCGCGTCTCGCCCGCGCTGGCGCTGGGCGGAGGCGCTGTCATGGTGTTTGGCTACGCGGTCTTGCTCGCGCTGGAATTCGCCGCACTGCGGCGGGCAAATCGCAACGATGCCGCGCCGCCACCGCGCTGGGGCGAGCTGGCGCGCGCCTGGGCCGGCGAATGCGTCGCCGCGGCCCGCGTGTTCGCCTGGTGGCAGCCGTTTCGCGCCGCGGCCGTGCCCGACCAGCTGGTGCCCGACCCCGCGCGGCCCGGCCACCGCGGCGTCGTGCTGATCCACGGCTTCGTCTGCAACCGCGGGCTTTGGACGCTGTGGTTGCGCGAGCTGGAACGCCGCGGTCACGTCTTTGCCGCGGTGAGCCTGGAGCCCGTGTTCGGCTCGATCGACGGCTATGTGCCGATCATCGACGCCGCCGTGCGTCGCGTCACGCAGGCCACCGGCCTGCCGCCGCTCCTGGTGTGCCACAGCATGGGCGGGCTCGCGGCACGGGCCTGGCTGCGCGCGGTGGATGGCTACGCGCGCGTGCACCATGTGATCACTTTGGGCACGCCGCACCACGGCACCTGGCTGGCGCGCTACAGCCGCGCGGCGAATGGCCGGCAGATGCGCATCGGCTGCGACTGGCAGCGCCAGCTCGAGCACGATCTGCCAGGCCGGCAGCGCGCGCTGTTCACCTGCTGGTACTCGAACTGCGACAACATCGTGTTCCCGGCCTCCACCGCGACGCTGGCCGGCGCCGAGAACCGGCTGCTGCGCGGGCGTGGCCATGTGCAGCTCGCGCTGGACGCCACCGTGCTGCACGACACGCTGGCCCGGCTCGAAACGGTGCCCCCGGCCGGCGCGCCGCCGGAATCGTCGGCCCGATAGTGATAGATTGGCGTCCCATGATGGACGCGACCCGCGGCGACCCCACCGACGCCCACCTGCTCACGGCCCTGAGCACCGGCAACCGCCTGCTGGCCCAGCGCGGCGTACTGCGCCGCTACCCGAAAAACAAGGTGCTGATCGCCGAGGGCAGCACCGGCGACACGCTGTTCGTGCTGCTGGCGGGCAGCGTCAAGGTCTATTCGATGGACCAGGACGGGCGCGAAATCACCTACGGCACCATCGCCAGCGGCGACTACTTTGGCGAGATGTCGCTGGACGGCGGGGTGCGCTCGGCCTCGGTCATGACGCTGGAGCCCTGCACCTGCGCCGTGCTGGGCAGCGCCGAGGTGCGCGCCTGCCTGGCGCAGCACCCGGACCTGGCCTTCGACCTGCTGATGCAGGTCATCCGGCGCGCGCGCACCGCGACCGACACCGCGCGCGGCATGGCCCTGCTCACCGTGTACGGGCGCGTCGCGGCCCTGCTGCAAAGCCTGCATGGCCCCGCCGCCGAAGGCGCCAGCGTGACGCTGCGCCCCATCACGCACCAGGACATCGCGAACCGCACCGGCTCCTCGCGCGAGATGGTCAGCCGCCTGCTCAAGGACCTGGAAAAGGCCGGCTACATCGAGCTCGGCGTCAAGCGCATCACGCTGCTCAAGGCCCTGCCGGCGCGCTGGTAAGCTTGCGGCCATGCGCTGCGCCTCCTGCCTGAGCCCGAATCCCGACAGCCACCGTTTCTGCAGCCAGTGCGGCGCCGCGCTGGCCTCCCCCGCCACGGCGGCGCCCGCGTGGGGCGAGCTCAAGGTCGCCACCATCTTCTTTGCCGACATTGTCAGCTCCACCACGCACATCGCGGGCCTGGACCCCGAGCAGGCCATGGAGCAGTTGCAGCCCGCCGTGCAGCGCATGTGCGACGCGGTCGAAGTGTTTGGCGGCACCGTCGTGCGCACGCTGGGCGACGGCATCCTGGCGCTGTTCGGCGTGCCGCACGCGCTCGAAGGCCATGCCCGCCTCGCCTGCGAGGCCGCGCTGGCGCTGCAGCAGGCCTTTGCCGGTAACCAGCTGGGACTGCAGGTGCGCGTGGGCCTGCACTCGGGCCAGGTCGCCTCCGACCCGCAGGCCGTCGATGCCGCCATCGGCGGCGGCGTGCATGGCCGCGCCATCCACCTGGCCAGCCGCGTGGTGGGCGTGGCCGAGCCCGGCGGCGTCTGCGTGACCGTCGACTGCCTGGCGCTGGCGGGCGGCGCCTGCGAGGTGCGCGCCCTGGGCCTGCACACGCTCAAGGGCATTGTCGAGCCCGTCGAGATTCATGCCCTGCTGCGCATGAAAAGCGACGCGCCCGACCACCACTTCCACCAGGCGGCGCTGTCGCCGCTGCGCGGGCGCGAGCGCGAGCTGGCGGCCTTGCAGGACGCGCTGGCCCGCGCCGAAAAGGGCCAGGGCGCCGTCATCGGCCTGTCGGGCGCGGCCGGCACCGGCAAGAGCCGGCTGTGCTTCGAGTTCGTGCAGTGGTGCCGCACCCGGCTCGTGCCGGTGACCGAGGTGCGCGCCCAGCTCTACGGCTATGCCACGCCGCTGGCACCCGTGCTGGCGCTGCTGCGCGGCTGGTTCTTCCACATGGCGCCGTCCGATGACGCCGCCGCGGCGCGCGGGCGCATCAATGCGCGGCTGGCCCGGTTCGGCGTTAACGCCGCCGACGACCTCGCGCTGTTTGCCGAATTCCTCGGCGTGGCCGACCCCGCCGCCGCGCCCTGTTCGCTGGACCCCAAGGCGCGCCGCGCCCGGCTGCTGGCGCTGTTTGGCGACATGGTGCGCCACAGCGGCACGAGCCCCTCGGTAATCGTGTTCGAAGACCTGCACTGGCTCGACGAGGCCAGTGCGGAATTTCTCGATGTGCTGGTGCGCTCGGTGGCCGGCACGCGCACCCTGCTGCTGTTCAACTACCGGCCCGGGTACCAGGCGCCGTGGCCCGCGCTGGCGCACTTCCGGGAAATCCACCTGGCGGATCTCGGCCCGGCCGACACCGAGGCGCTGGTGCGCCATCTGGCCGGTGGGCACGCCGAATGGCAGAACGTGTTTGCGCTGATCGTCGAGCGCAGCGCCGGCAACCCGTTCTTTGCCGAGGAGCTGGTGCGCTCGCTCTTGCCTGGCGGTGCGAGCGATGCGCCCGACGCGCACAGCTTGGAGGCCCTGGTGCGCGCGCTGCCCGCCACCGTGCAGGCCGTGATCGGCGCGCGCATCGACCGCCTGGGCGCGACGCAAAAGGCCCTGCTGCACATCTGCGCCGTGATCGGCAAGGAAATCCCGCTGCCGGTGCTGCAGCAGGTGGCGCGCTACCTGGCTGGCCAGATCGAGCGCGAACTCGACGGCCTGTGCGAGGCCGAGCTGCTGGAGCTGCTGCGCGAGATCGTGGGCGAGCGCCGCTTCGGGTTCCACCACCCGCTGATCCAGGAGGTGGCCTACAGCACCCAGCTCAAGGCGCGCCGCGCCAGCCTGCATGCGGCCGTGGCCGCGGCCATGGAGGCGCACTACAGCGTCCAGCCCGACGAGTTC
>SCRU01000085.1 GCA_004323695.1 Burkholderiaceae bacterium | reverse complement strand
GCAGGTTTTTGCCATCGTGTCCGGCATCGCGCTGATCATCCATGCGTCGTGAGACGAGTCAAGACATCAGGAAATGGAAACAGGAGATCGGGAATCCGGCGCGGCAGGCAAAAAGCCGCACTGGGTGCGGCTCTTTGGGGTCAGTAGCAGACTGAAAACAGTCGACATTGAAAGATGGTGGCCTGGGGCGGAATCGAACCACCGACACAAGGATTTTCAGTCCTCTGCTCTACCGACTGAGCTACCGGGCCAGAGCCGGCGATTATAGCAGGCGCTCCATGCGTCTTTGGCGGCGCAATGGCTTCACGCGGCACTGCGCTTGCCGCGCGACAGATCCACGCCGAGCTGCTTGAGCTTGCGATACAGGTGGGTCCGCTCGAGGCCGGTCTTTTCCGCCACGCGGGTCATGGAGCCGCCTTCCTTGGCCAGGTGAAATTCAAAGTACGACTTCTCGAATTCGTCGCGCGCGTCGCGCAGCGGCTTGTCAAGCTCAAAGCTCTGGCAGCCTTGCGGTCCGGTTTCCACCGGGGTCGGCGATGCGACGCCGCTGGTCATGGCGGCTTGCACCGTGAGGTCGGCCGGCACGGGCGAATGCGCGGCCGCCACCGCGCGCGGCTGGTTGCGCGCCAGCCCGGCTTCGACGGCCTTGAGGAGTTTTTGCAGCGTGATGGGTTTTTCCAGAAACGCCTGCGCGCCGATTTTGGTGGCCTCCACCGCGGTGTCGATGGTGGCGTGGCCGCTCATCATGATGACCGGCATCGTGAGCAGCCCCGCACTGGACCACTCCTTGAGCAGCGTCACGCCATCGGTGTCGGGCATCCAGATATCGAGCAAAACCAGGTCGGGGCGGCTGTTCGCGCGCGCCGCGCGCGCCTGCGCCGCATTCTCGGCCAGCTCGACGTTGTGGCCTTCGTCGTTCAGGATTTCGGATAGCAGATCGCGAATACCCAACTCATCGTCGACCACCAGTATGTTTGCCATGATTGCAGCGCTGTCCCTCGGAGTTCACGGCGCCCCGGGACTACCCCGGCGCCGTGCTGTCGATCTCGAATGATAACGACACTTGCGCGCCCTGCACGACACCATCGGCCATGCGGTTCGAGAGGTCAATCCGTGCATCATGGTCGTCGGCGATTTTCTTCACCACCGCCAACCCCAGGCCGGTGCCCTTGGCCTTGGTGGTGACATAGGGCTCGAACGCCCGGCTCAGAATGTGCTCGGGAAAACCGGGGCCGTTGTCCTGCACCGTCAGGCGCACGCGCCGGGCCGACGCCAGCCACTGCGTGCGGATCACCACGCGCGCCGGCTGCCGGCCCGGGGCTTCGGTTTGCGTAGCGTCCTGCGCGTTTTGCAGCAAATTGTGCACCACCTGCCTGATCTGCTGGCCGTCGCCGCGAATCAGCGGGCAGGCGGCATCCAGCTCGACATGAACCGGTGCGGGCGCGTGCTCGCTCTCGTACAGGTGTATGACCTCGCCGATCAGCCCGTTCAGGTCGAGCGGGCGCAGATCGGCGGCGGGCAGCCGGGCGTAGTCGCGGAACTCGTTGACCAACCGCTTCATGGCATCGACCTGGTCCACAATGGTCTTGACGGATTTGGTCAGCAGGGCCTGTTCGGGCGCGGCAACCTTGCCGGCCAGCTTCATCTCCAGCCGTTCGGCCGAGAGCTGGATGGGAGTGAGCGGATTCTTGATCTCGTGCGCCAGCCGGCGCGCCACTTCGCCCCAGGCCTGGGCGCGCTGCGCGGACACGATTTCCGAAATGTCATCGAACACCAGGAGCCTCGACATCCCCGGCAGTTCCGCGCCTCTGGCAATCAATGTGATGGTGTTCTGCGGCAGCCCGGGTTGCGCGGCATTGAGCTCGAACGACTGCTGCCAGTGATCCACGCCATGCTCCATGCGCCCGCGCAGGAACGTGTCGAAATGGTCCTGCACACTTTTCGCGAAGTCTTGCAGGCCGGCAACCTCGGCCAGCGGCCGCCCCTCGAACGCCGCCAGCGGCGCACGCAGGATGCGGGTTGCGCCGGGGTTGGACGACTGGATCGCGCCCCGCGCATCGAGCACGATCACGCCGGTGGTCAGGTTGTCCAGAATGGTTTGCAGGTTGGCCCGCGCCGCGTCGACCTGGTCCATGCTCCGGTTCACCGCGGCACGCGCGTCCGCGAGTTGCTGTGTCATGTCGGCGAACGAGCGGGTCAGTCCGCCCAGTTCGTCCTTCCCCTGCAGTGCGGCCTTGGGTGTGAGGTCGCCGGCAGCGACTTCGCGCACGCCTTCGGCCAGCACAAGCAGCGGCCGGGCCAACTGGTTGCCGAGCAGCACGGCCAGCAACACGGCGCCGAACACCGCGAGAAACAGACTCAACGTGAGCGTGCCGATATACATGCGGCGCAAGCCATCGCGCGCGATCGCGAGCTCCTGATATTGGCGGTTCGCTTCCTGCACGGCCAGCGCATTGGCCACCAGCGCCGGTGGCAGAACCTGCGTCACCTGGAGGAAGCGCGGCTCGGCCAGCAAGCCCACGCTGGTCGAGTTGACCAGCGCGATCACCTTGATTCTCGCCTTGGGGGCGGCGCTGGCAGGGGTGCTGTCGTCCAGCCCCTCGATCTGCGACACCGACCCCTGGTTGCGGGCGTTGCGCAGTTGCTGCGTGCTCGGGCGCTCCGGGTTGAGGTCGAAACGCGACTGGCCCACGCCGGCGATCAGGCGCCCGCTGGAATCCCACAGGATCACATCGCTGGCCGCCAGTTGCTCGCGGATGCGGTCCAGCGCCAGCCCTGCCGTGGCGTCGGGTACGCCGGCCAGTTCCGACGTGGCCGCCCGGGTTTTGCTGGCCAGGTCGTAGCTCAGTGTGTCGAGCGTGGCGCGCCCCAGGCCGACCCCGGCATCCAGCGCGGACTCGACCTTGACGTCGAACCAGCTCTCGATGGAGCGCGACACGAACTGGTACGACACCACGTAGATGAGCACGCCGGGAACCAGACCGACCAGCGCAAAAATCGCGGCCAGCTTGACCAGCAGGCGGCTGCCAAACTTGCCGCGGCGCAGGCGCAGCAACAACCGCAACGCCATCCAGACGATGACCGCCAGCAGCAGCGCCGCGACCACGACGTTGACGACGAACAGCCGGCCGTAATTGCGCTCGTACAGGTCTCGGTTGTTGGTCGCCTGCGCCAGCAGGAACAGCAGCACCAGGCCGATCGCCACCATGGCCGCCGCGCCCACCAGGATTGCCCAGCGAAACGTGCGTGAATTGCGTCTGGGCAGACGGCCAGCATGCTCGTGCCGGGGCGGCACTTCGCTCACCGCTTGTTCTCCAGCACCAGGCGCTGCTGGCGGCTGGCGGAAATGGTCCAGTCGGACTCGCCGACCGCGCCGATCTGGAAGGGACGCGGCAGTTGCGACACATCCAGCCGGAACCGGAATTCCACGCTGTAGCGTCCGTCGGGCTCGAGGTCGGCGGTGTTCGCAATTTTCCAGTGCGATATGCGCTGGATGGCCGCCAGCGCATCGGCCAGCGAATCGAAGTTCTGGTTCAGCGTCAGGCCCAGCCCGACGTCGCTGATGACGTCCGGCGACACGTTCAGCCGCCACCCGCGGGTCAGCGGCTGATACGCCAGCCGCATGTGGCGCGCGACGCTGGCCACGCGCTTGTCGTACCAGTACCACCGGTCACGCAGGACGTCGGCCTCGGCGACGAAGAACATCGGTATGCCCTTGCGCAGCGCGTCTTCCACAATGGCGGACAACTGGAACCTGACGCTGGCGGTCAGGTAAACCCCATCGGCATCGCTTTGCAACTGAAACTGGCTCACCTCGGCCGGCGCCGGGTCCGCATGGGCCGGCGCCAAGGGTGCAAATGCGAAAAACACGCAGGCCAGCCACGCGGCCAGTTCAAGCCGCGCGTTTTTCCAGCAGCGCGTAGAAAAAACCGTCGTGATCACCTGAGTGATTGTCCCGGACGGCATCGCCGTTTGCCGCGATTTGAGGAATTAAATGGCCCGGCGACGGCCGTAATGCGGCATCGGTGTTGTGTGTAACAAACGTTTGTATCTGCTCGTATCCTTCGGCCCGAAAAACCGAGCAGGTGCAATACAGCAGACGCCCGCCGGGCTTGAGCAGCGGCCACAGGGCGGCCAGCAACGCGGCCTGGATGCCGGCCAGTTGGGCGATGTCGCTCTCGCGGCGCAGCCAGCGCACGTCGGGGTGCCGACGCACGATGCCCGACGCGGTGCATGGCGCGTCCAGCAGGATGGCGTCAAACGGCTCGCTGCGGCACTGCTGCGGCCACCACAAGGGGGGCTGCATGGCGTCGGCCGCGATCACCTGCGCGTTCAGCCCCAGGCGCCGCAGGTTCTCGTGGATGCGCTCGCAGCGCGCCGGATCGACGTCCAGCGCCGTCACGCGGGCATCCGCCAGCTCCAGCAGGTGGGCCGTCTTGCCGCCGGGCGCCGCGCAGGCATCGAGCACGCGCAGCCCGCACCGGTGCTCCCAGCCGGCCAGCAACAGCGGCGCAGCCCGTTGCGCGGCCGCGTCCTGCACCGACACCAGGCCCTGCGCGAAACCCGGGATGGCGCCAACCGGCGCGGCCTGCCGGAGCATGGCGCCGCTGCGTCCTACCGGGGTTGCTACGATATTTGAAGCACTCAGTATATGAAGGTATTGGGCCAGGTCCACTTTTCTCTCATTGACCCGCAGTGTCATGGGCGCGTGCGTGTTGTTCGCGCGCAGAATCTCCTGCCAGTGCGCGGGATGATCCTGCCGCAGGCGCGCGATCCACCACGCGGGGTGATTCCACAGCGCCACCGGATTGCGGTCGGTCAGCGCCACCAGCGCCGCGCGCTCGCGCAGGAAACGGCGCAGGCAGGCATTGATGAAGCTGGCTTGCCGGCGCGTGCCGGGATGGCGCTTGGCCGCTTCCACCGCCTGATCAACCAGGGTGAACGCGTCATACGGAGCCTCGGGTTCGTGCCAGGCCAGCGCCAGCGCGGTGCAAAGGAGCGCGTCGGCCTGGGCCGGCGGCGCGCGCGGGGCGAGCTGTTCGCGCAGCGCCTGGGCCCGGCCGAGCCGGCGCAGCACGTGGAACACGATCGCCTGCACCCCGGGGCGCAGTCCGGGCGCCACCGCATTCAACGCAGCCGTTCCCGAAGTCCCCTCCCGAATCGCCTGCAAGGCGATGGCGGACAAGCTCAGCTGACGCCACAGCGCCGGCGCGTTGGCAGAAGGATTCGCTTTCAAAGCCGAGCCTCCACTGGAACACGGCCATGGGCCGACTCGCGCAAGCGCCACGTCATCGGGCGTCTGCTACAGCGCCCGCGCGGCCTTGAAGCCGCAGACCCAGGCCAGCAGCACCGCCGGGAATTGCCCCACGGCCGCGTTGTAGCGCGCCACCGCCTGGTTGAACTGATCGACCGCCGCGTACGCGTGCGCCCCGCCCTGCTCCCACTGGCGTTGCACCGACTCGGGCAACAGCGTGCCGGCCGGGTCGGCCTGCGCCAGCGGCATGCGCTGCCAGGTGGTGTCGAGCACGCTGCGGGCCGCCGCCAGCGCGCCCAGCGCGCGCGCGTCCAGTGGGTGCGCGCGCGCCGCGGCCAGCGACGCGGCCAGCTGCGCCGCCGCGCTGCGCAGACCGATCCACAGCCGGCTGATGTCGTCGAGCAACTCACCCGGCTGGGTCAGCAGCGAGGCATGCATGGAAGCCGGCAGGTGCGATTGCAGCAGCGCCAGCTGTTCGATCAGCCGCGTGTCGAGCGCGGCAAAGGCGCGGCGCACTTCGGCGCGCAGCCGCACCATGCGCTTGTACGCGCCGACGGACCAGAACAATGCAACGCCCAATCCGATCCAAAGCGTCAGCGTGCGGGACGACATCTTGTTCCGCGCTCCTGGGCCGCTTTGGCGCGGCGGCCGAATGAGAAAAACATGAAAAAAGCGCCTCGTGCCCTTTCCAGTTGGGCGCGAGGCGCTGCGCTTTTGATAGTCAACCCGGGATTCAGTCCGCCGTCGCCCCGTCGCTCGCCTCGGCCACCGGCGCGGCCTCGGACAGGCTCGCCAGTTCCGCCGCCTCGGCTTCGGCAATGGCCCGGCGCTCGGCCTCGTCCATCTGGTCCTTGGCCTTGCGCGCCTGGTGGTACGCCAGGCCGGTGCCTGCCGGAATCAGGCGCCCGACGATGACGTTCTCCTTCAGGCCGCGCAGCTCGTCGCGCTTGCCCATGATGGCCGCTTCAGTCAGCACCCGGGTCGTTTCCTGGAACGACGCGGCGCTGATGAAGCTGTCGGTGGACAGCGAGGCCTTGGTGATGCCCAGCAGCAGGTTGGTGAAGGTCGCGGGAATCTTGCCCTCCGCGCGCAGCGCGTCGTTGGTGTTGAGGATCTCGCTGCGCTCGACCTGTTCGCCGGCAATGTAGTTGGCATCGCCCACGTTGTCGACCACGACGCGGCGCAGCATCTGGCGCACGATCACCTCGATGTGCTTGTCGTTGATCTTCACGCCCTGCAGCCGGTACACGTCCTGCACCTCGTCGACGATGTAGCGCGCGAGTTCCTCCGAGCCGAGCAGACGCAGGATGTCCTGCGGATCGGCCGGGCCGTCCACCACCGACTCGCCCTTGTTCACCACCTGGCCTTCGTGCACCAGGATGTTCTTCTCCTTGGGCACCAGCTCTTCCCAGACTTTGCCGTCCGGATCGGTGATCTGCAGGCGGATCTTGCCCTTGGTCTCCTTGCCGAACGAGACCGTACCGGTCATCTCGGCGAGCACGCCCTTGTCCTTCGGGCTGCGCGCCTCGAACAGCTCGGCCACGCGCGGCAGACCGCCGGTGATGTCGCGCGTCTTCTGGCCTTCCACCGGAATGCGCGCCAGCACTTCGCCGGGGCCGACATCCTGGCCGTCACGCACCTGCACCAAGGCGCCAACCTGGAAACCGATGGTCACCGAATGGTCGGTGCCCGGGATCTTCACTTCGTTGCCGCCGGCATCGACCAGCTTGACCTGCGGGCGCACGACCTTGGCAGCGCCGCGCCGCTTCGGGTCGATCACGACCAGGGTGGACAGGCCGGTGACCTCATCGACCTGCTTGGCCACGGTCAGACCTTCCTCGACGTTCTCGAACTTCGCGCGGCCGGCAAACTCGGTGATGATCGGGCGCGTCAGCGGATCCCAGTTCGCCAGGATCGTGCCGGCCTTGATGGCCTGGTCCGCCTTCACCGTCAAGGTGGCGCCGTAGGGCACCTTGTGACGTTCACGCTCGCGGCCATGCTCGTCATGAATGACGATCTCGCCAGAGCGCGCAATCACGACCAGCTCGCCGCGACTGTTCGTCACATAGCGCATCGTCGCGTTGAAGCCGATGAGGCCGTTGCTCTTGGCCTCCACGCTGGACGCAATCGCGGCACGCGAGGCCGCGCCGCCGATGTGGAAGGTCCGCATGGTCAGCTGCGTGCCGGGCTCGCCGATGGATTGCGCCGCAATCACGCCGACCGCCTCGCCGCTGTTGATCAGGCCGCCACGGCCCAGGTCGCGGCCATAGCACTTGGCGCAGATGCCGAAGCGCGTCTCGCAGGTCAGCGCGGTGCGCACCTTGACTTCGTCCACGCCGACCGCCGTCAGCTCGTCGATGGCATCTTCATCGAGCATCTCGCCCGCGGCCACCAGCACCGAACGGTTCTCGGGGTGCAGCACATCGTCGGCCGCGGTGCGTCCGAGGATCCGGTCGCGCAGCGACTCGATCACCTCGCCGCCCTCGACGATGGCGCGCATCAGCGAGCCCTGGTGCGTGCCGCAGTCGTGCTCGGTCACCACCAGGTCCTGCGTCACGTCCACCAGGCGGCGCGTGAGATACCCCGAGTTGGCCGTCTTCAGCGCCGTGTCCGCCAGTCCCTTGCGGGCGCCGTGAGTGGAGATGAAGTACTGCAGCACGTTCAATCCCTCGCGGAAATTGGCCGTGATCGGGGTCTCGATGATGGAGCCGTCGGGCTTGGCCATCAGGCCGCGCATGCCGGCCAGCTGGCGAATCTGCGCGGCAGAGCCGCGCGCGCCCGAGTCCGCCATCATGTAGATGGAGTTGAATGACTCCTGGTCCACTTCCTTGCCATGGCGATCCGTGGTCTTCTGCTTGGCCAGCTGGGCCATCATGACCTTGGAGACTTCGTCGCCGGCCTTGCCCCAGATGTCCACCACCTTGTTGTAGCGCTCGCCGGCGGTCACCAGGCCCGACACGTACTGCTGCTCGATCTCTTTGACTTCGCGCTCGGCGCGCTCGATGATGGCCGGCTTTTCCTTCGGCACCAGCATGTCGTCGATGCAGATCGAGATACCGGCCTTGGTGGCGAGCCGGAAGCCGTTTTGCAGCAGCTTGTCGGCAAACACCACCGTCTCCTTGAGGCCGCACTTGCGGAACGAGACGTTGATGAGCTTGGAAATTTCCTTCTTCTTGAGCGCCTTGTTGATATTCGAGAACGGCAGCCCCTTGGGCAGGATCTCCGAGAGCAGCGCGCGCCCCGCCGTGGTTTCCACCAGTTGGGTTTGCGGCACGAACTCGCCGGTTTCCTTGTCCTTGGTGTATTCGGTCAGGCGCACGCTGATCCGGGCCGTCAACTCGACCTCGCCCGCGTCAAAGGCCCGCAGCACTTCGCCGATGTCGGAGAAGATCAGGCCTTCACCCTTGGCATTGATACGCTCGCGCGTCGTGTAGTACAGGCCCAGCACCACGTCTTGCGACGGGACGATGGAGGGCTCGCCGCTGGCCGGAAACAGCACATTGTTGGAAGCCAGCATCAGGGTGCGCGCTTCCATCTGCGCTTCCACCGACAGCGGCACGTGCACGGCCATCTGGTCGCCGTCGAAGTCGGCGTTGAACGCCGCGCAGACCAGCGGGTGCAACTGGATCGCCTTGCCTTCGATCAGGATCGGCTCGAAGGCCTGGATACCGAGCCGGTGCAGCGTCGGTGCCCGGTTCAGCATCACGGGGTGCTCCTTGATGACCTCTTCCAGCAGGTCCCACACCACCGGCGTGCCGGATTCGACTTCCTTCTTTGCCGCCTTGATCGTGGTCGCAATGCCCATCGCTTCCAGGCGCGAGAAGATGAACGGCTTGAACAATTCCAGCGCCATCAGCTTCGGCAGGCCGCACTGGTGCAGCTTGAGCGTCGGCCCCACCGTGATGACCGAACGGCCTGAGTAGTCCACGCGCTTGCCCAACAGGTTCTGGCGGAACCGCCCGCTCTTGCCCTTGATCATGTCGGCCAGGGACTTGAGCGCGCGCTTGTTGGCGCCGGTCATGGCCTTGCCGCGGCGGCCGTTGTCGAGCAGGCTGTCAACCGCTTCCTGCAGCATCCGCTTTTCGTTGCGCGCGATGATTTCCGGCGCCTTCAATTCCAGCAGACGGCGCAGCCGGCTGTTGCGGTTGATGACACGGCGGTACAGGTCGTTCAGATCCGAGGTCGCGAAGCGGCCCCCATCCAGCGGCACCAGCGGGCGCAGGTCCGGCGGCAGCACCGGCAGCACGTCGAGCACCATCCACTCGGGTTTGATGCCGGACTTGCGGAAGGCTTCCATCACCTTGAGCCGCTTGGCATTCTTCTTGACCTTGACCTCGGAACCGGTCAGGTCCCCACGCAGCTTCTCGATCTCGCTGTCGAGGTCAATCGCCTGCAGCAGATCCTTGATGCCCTCGGCGCCCATCTTGGCGATGAACTCATCGCCATATTCCTTGCGCTTGGCATCGAAGTCGTCCTCCGACATGATGCTGAATTTCTTCAGCGGAGTCATGCCGGGATCGGTCACCACGTAGGCTTCGAAATACAGCACGCGCTCGATGTCGCGCAGCGTCATGTCGAGCACCAGGCCCAGACGCGACGGCAGCGATTTGAGAAACCAGATGTGCGCGCAGGGCGCAGCCAGGTCGATGTGGCCCATGCGCTCGCGGCGCACCTTGGTCTGCGTGACCTCGACGCCGCACTTCTCGCAGATCACACCGCGGTGCTTGAGGCGCTTGTACTTGCCGCACAGGCATTCGTAGTCCTTGATGGGGCCGAAGATCTTGGCGCAGAACAGGCCGTCGCGCTCGGGCTTGAAGGTGCGGTAGTTGATGGTTTCGGGCTTCTTCACCTCGCCGAAGGACCAGGAGCGGATCTTCTCGGGCGAAGCCATGCCGATCTTGATGGCATCGAAATGCTCATCCGGCGTGAATTGCTTGAACAGGTCGAGTAGTGACTTCATATGACTCTTTCCTTCTTAATCAGTTGAGGACAGAGCAGATTGCGGCGCAATCCTGGTCTGTCCCGCTCTCTAACCAGTTGAGGACAGAGCAAAAATCGCTGCGCAATTTGTTGGTCTGTCCCGCAAAACATCATGAGCGTTCAAGTTCAATGTCAATGCCCAGGGAACGGATTTCCTTGACCAGAACATTGAACGATTCCGGCATGCCGGCTTCGATGGCGTGCTCGCCCTTGACAATGCTTTCGTACACCTTGGTACGGCCCTGCACGTCGTCGGACTTCACGGTCAGCATCTCCTGCAGTGTGTAGGACGCGCCGTAGGCTTCCAGCGCCCAGACTTCCATCTCGCCGAAACGCTGGCCGCCGAACTGCGCCTTGCCGCCCAGCGGCTGCTGCGTCACCAGGCTGTACGGGCCGGTGGATCGCGCGTGCATCTTGTCATCCACCAGGTGGTGCAGTTTCAGGAAGTGCATGTAGCCCACCGTCGTCGGCCGCTCGAACGGGTCGCCGGTACGCCCGTCGTACAAATAGGCTTGGGTACGCGTCGCGGTCAGGCCCTTGTAGCGTGCAACATCGTCAGGATAGGCCAGCTGGAGCATGGCCCCGATCTCCGCCTCGGAAGCACCATCGAACACCGGCGTCGCGAACGGTACCCCTTCCGACAAATTGCCGGCCATTTCCATGACCTGGTCGTCCGACAACTTGGACAGGTCTTCCTTGCGTCCCGTGCTGTTGTAGAGGGACTCCATGAACTGGCGCAGCTCCGCCACCTTGGCCTCGCGCTGCAGCATGTCGCCGATACGCCGGCCAATGCCCTTGCCGGCCCAGCCCAGATGGACTTCAAGCACCTGGCCCACGTTCATGCGCGACGGCACGCCCAGCGGGTTCAGCACGACGTCGCACGGCGTTCCATCGGCCATGTAGGGCATGTCCTCGATCGGCACGATCTTGGACACCACGCCCTTGTTGCCGTGCCGACCGGCCATCTTGTCGCCAGGCTGCAGGCGGCGCTTGACGGCCAGGTAGACCTTGACCATCTTGAGAACGCCCGCGGGCAGCTCGTCGCCCTGCGTGAGCTTCTTGCGCTTTTCCTCGAAAGCCAGATCAAAGCTGTGGCGCGTCTGCTCCATTGAATTCTTCAGACTCTCCAGCTGGGCCGCAACCTCATCGTCTGCGGGCCGGATATCGAACCAGTGAAACTTTTCCACCGAAGCCAGATAGGCCTTGTCAATCTTCGTGCCTTTGGCGAGTTTTTGCGGGCCGCCGTTTGCCACCTTGCCATTCAGGAGTTTCTCGATACGGTCGAATGCGTCGGCCTCCACGATCCGCAGCTGGTCGTTCAGGTCCAGGCGGAAGCGCTTGAGTTCATCGTCGATGATTTGCTGGGCACGCTTGTCGCGCTGGATGCCTTCGCGCGTGAACACCTGCACATCGATGACGGTGCCCTGCGAGCCCTGATCGACTCGCAGGGACGTGTCCTTCACGTCGGAGGCCTTCTCGCCGAAGATGGCGCGCAACAGTTTTTCTTCCGGCGTGAGCGTGGTCTCTCCCTTGGGCGTGACCTTGCCGACCAGCGTGTCGCCGGGCATCACCTCGGCGCCGACGTAGATGATGCCGGACTCGTCCAGGCGGTTCAGCTGCTGCTCGGAAAGGTTCGGGATATCACGGGTAATTTCCTCGGCACCCAGCTTGGTGTCGCGTGCCATCACCACGAGTTCCTCGATGTGGATCGAGGTGTAGCGGTCATCGGCCACCACACGTTCACTGATCAGGATCGAATCCTCGAAGTTGTAGCCGTTCCAGGGCATGAACGCGATCAGCATGTTCTGCCCGATCGCGATCTCGCCCAGGTCGGTGGAGGCGCCGTCCGCGATCACGTCGCCCTTGGCCAGCTTCTCGCCCTTCTTCACGATGGGGCGCTGATGGATGTTGGTGTTCTGGTTGGAACGCTGGTACTTGATCAGGTTGTAGATGTCCACGCCCACTTCGCCGGCTTGCGCCTCGGCGTCGTTCACGCGGATCACGATGCGGGTCGCATCGACATAGTCCACCACGCCGCCGCGGTTTGCCGTCACCACGGTACCGGAGTCCACCGCGGCCACGCGCTCGATGCCGGTGCCGACCAGCGGCTTTTCCGGCCGCAGCACGGGCACGGCCTGGCGCGACATGTTGGCACCCATCAGCGCGCGGTTCGCGTCGTCGTGCTCCAGAAAGGGCACCAGAGAGGCGGCCACCGACACGATCTGCGCGGGCGACACATCCATGTACTGAATGCGCCCGGGGCTGCAAAGAATCGATTCACCCGCCTCGCGCGCGGACACCAGGTCACCCGTGAGCCGGCCTTCCTTGTCCAGCGTCGCGTTGGCCTGGGCGATCACGTACTTGCCTTCCTCAATCGCCGACAGGTAGTCGATCTGCATCGTGACCTTGTTGTCCACCACGCGGCGGTACGGCGTCTCGATGAAGCCATATTCGTTCAGGCGCGCATACAGCGCCAGCGAATTGATCAGGCCGATGTTCGGGCCTTCGGGCGTCTCGATCGGGCAAACCCGGCCGTAGTGCGTGACGTGTACGTCGCGCACCTCGAAACCGGCGCGCTCGCGGGTCAGACCGCCCGGGCCAAGAGCCGAGACGCGGCGCTTGTGCGTGATTTCGGCCAGCGGATTGGTCTGATCCATGAACTGCGACAGCTGGGATGCGCCAAAGAATTCCTTCAGCGCAGCGGAAATCGGCTTGGAGTTGATCAGGTCGTGCGGCATGAGTGGCTCCTGCTCGGCCTGGCCCAGTCGTTCCTTCACGGCCTTTTCGATCCGCGCCAGACCGGTGCGGTACTGGTTCTCGGCCAGTTCGCCGACGCAGCGCACGCGCCGGTTGCCCAGGTGATCAATGTCGTCGACCTCGCCACGGCCATTACGCAGATCCACGAGGATCTTGACCACGGCGAGAATGTCCTCGTTCGTCAGCACCATCGGCCCGGTGGACTCGGAGCGGCCCATCTTGGCGTTGAACTTCATGCGGCCCACGCGCGACAGGTCGTACGTGTCCGGGTTATAGAACAGGCGCTGGAACAGGGCCTGCACGGCGTCTTCCGTCGGTGGTTCGCCGGGGCGCATCATGCGATAGATCGCCACGCGCGCGGCAAATTCGTCCACCGTTTCGTCAATGCGCAGCGTCTGCGATATGTACGCGCCCTGATCGAGCTCGTTGGTGTAGATGCACTGCAGCTCCTGCACGCCCGCCGCGCGCAGTTTCTTGAGCAGCGCTTCGGTCAGTTCGTCATTCGCCTTGGCGATGATTTCACCGGTATCGCCGTCCACAATGTTGCGCGCGACGATGCGGCCCACCAGAAAATCTTCCGGTACGCTGATGTGGGTGGTGCCGGACTGCTCCAGCTCGCGCGTATGGCGCGCCGTGACGCGCTTGTCCTTGGCGACCACGACCTTGCCCGATTTGTCGGTGATGTCAAAACGGGCTACTTCGCCGCGCAGCCGCTCGGCCACGAATTCCATCTGGGCGCCGCTGTCCATCAGGCGGAAGTTGTCGTTGACAAAGAAATTCGCGAGGATCGATTCCGGACTCAGGCCGATCGCCTTGAGCAGGATCGTGACGGGCATCTTGCGGCGGCGGTCCACCCGGAAATACAGCATGTCCTTCGGGTCGAACTCGAAGTCCAGCCACGAGCCGCGGTACGGGATGATGCGGGCCGAGAACAGCAGCTTGCCCGAACTGTGCGTCTTGCCCTTGTCGTGCTCGAAGAACACGCCCGGCGAGCGGTGCAGCTGCGACACGATCACGCGCTCGGTGCCGTTGATGATGAACGAGCCCTTGTCGGTCATGAGCGGCACTTCGCCCATGTAGACCTCCTGCTCTTTCACTTCCTTGACCACCTTCGACTGCGAGGTCGACGACTCGCGGTCATAGATGATGAGCTGCACCTTGGCGCGCACCGCCGACGCGAAGGTCAATCCGCGGGTCTGGCACTCGCGCACGTCGAACGCCGGCTTGGCCAGGTTGTATTCGAGGTATTTCATCTCGACAAACCCGTTGTGCGAGACGATCGGGAAGGCGGCCGTGAAGGCAGCCTGCAGACCTTCGATGGTGCGTTTCTGGGGCGGCACATCGGCTTGCAGGAATGCTGTGTAGGCATCCTTTTGCATTTGCAGCAGGTAGGGAACTTCCAGCACGCTGTCGCGGCTGCCGAAACTCTTGCGAATCCGCTTGCGTTCGGTGTATGAATAGGCCATGAGATCTCCGGGCTATGAGGTCCTTGGCGACTGTCGCGTTGAGCGCTTAAACCAGCCGGGGATCGAGCGGCGCCATGGGCCGGACCTTCCCCAAACTCTCAACATTCTTGGTGGTTGGCCACTACCAACCATTGGCGGACGGCGATGCGTTGCACATCACCCGAACCAAGGCATCTTCTGCAGTCGGAGCCAGAAGACACTAAAAAGCAGCACTGGCGCGTTGCTTTTTGGTGCGCTCTGAGAGCGGCTTGACAAGCACGAAAGGCTGGGGCCCATTCGGACGCCCCAGCCTTCGTTGCGAGGCTCGCTTACTTGAGTTCGGCCTTCGCGCCGGCGTCCTCGAGCTTCTTCTTCGCGGCTTCGGCATCGGCCTTGGCAATGCCTTCCTTGACGGCCTTCGGAGCGCCGTCCACCAAGTCCTTGGCTTCCTTCAGGCCCAGGCCGGTGATCTCGCGAACCGCCTTGATCACCGACACCTTGTTCGCGCCGGCTTCGAGCAACATCACGTTGAACTCGGTCTTCTCCTCGGCGGCCGGGGCCGCCGCGCCGCCGCCCGCGCCGGCCGGAGCCGCCATGGCCGCGGCGCTCACGCCGAATTTCTCTTCGATGGCTTTCACCAGCTCGTTGAGTTCCAGGACCGTCATGCTGTCCAGCGCGGTCAAAAATGCGTCTTTATCGAATGCCATTTTGATTTCCTAAAAAAGTTTGGTTCAAGCCGCGGCGGCCTCGGCTGCGGGGGCAGCCTGGCCTTCGCCACGTTTTTCCGCCAGCGCGGCCAGCACACGGGCCGTCCGCGAGATCGGGGATTGCATCAAGCCCAGCAATTGCGCCAGCAAAACCTCCTTGGAGGGAATGCTGGCCAGCTGCTTCACGCCGTTCACGTCCAGGGCTTTCCCGCTCAACGCACCGCCGCGAATCACCAGTTTTTCGTTGGTTTTCGCGAAATCGGCCACCACTTTGGCGGCGGCCACGGCATCGACAGAGAAGCCATAGATCAGCGGGCCGGTCATCTGGTCGGACACCACCTCGAAAGCGCTTCCGGCCACAGCACGGCGTGCCAGGGTGTTTTTCAACACACTCAGGGTCACACCGTTGCTGCGCGCGCTGGAGCGCAATCGGGTCATGTCGGCGACCGTGATGCCGCGGTATTCCGCCATCACGAGCGTTTGAGCTTTTGCGGCGAGGCTGGTCACATCACCGATGACCGCTTCTTTCTCACTGCGATTAAGACTCAAGGTCTACTCCTTCAAAATGTGTCGTCCGTCAAAAGTGACCGATCAACACGCCTCATTGCAGCGACCAACCGTTTCGGAAATCTCTCGACTCCATCTGCAGCGGGATCGCCATCTGCGTTGGCTCGCTCGAATTAAGTGCACCCTGCTTGCACGCCAACGGTCTTGGATGGCCCGCGGCGGTCTTTCGGCCGCCGCGGCCCACCACACCGGACCACCCTTTCGGGCGGCCCGAATCTCGGGCGATTACGCCGCGATGGTTTGCGTGTCCACCCGGACACCCACACCCATCGTTGACGAAACCGCGATCTTCTTCAAATAGATACCCTTGCTGGATGCCGGCTTGGCCTTGGCCAGCGCATCCACCAGCGCCGCCAGGTTGGCTTGCAGCTTGTCGGTCTCAAACGAACGCCGGCCAATGGTCGAATGCACGATGCCGGCCTTGTCGACACGAAACTGAACCTGGCCGGCCTTGGCATTCTTCACGGCCGTGGCCACATCGGGCGTCACGGTGCCGACCTTGGGGTTGGGCATCAGGCCGCGCGGACCCAGAATCTGGCCGAGCGCGCCGACCACGCGCATGGCGTCAGGGGCGGCAATCACCACGTCAAACGCCATGTTGCCGGCCTTGACCTGCGCGGCCAGATCGTCCATGCCGACGATATCGGCCCCCGCGGCCTTGGCTTCCTCGGCCTTGGCGCCTTGAGCGAACACCGCGACCCGCTTGGTCTTGCCGGTGCCGGCCGGCATCACCACGGCGCCACGCACCACCTGGTCCGACTTCTTCGCATCGATGCCGAGCTGAACCGCCACGTCAATCGATTCGTCGAATTTCGCGGTCGCGCAGGACTTGACCAGCGCGAGCGCATCGGCGAGCGGATACAGCTTGTTGCTGTCGACCTTGCCGACGTAGGTTTTTTCGCGTTTCGTGAGCTTGCTCATTTACACGCCCTCCACAATCACGCCCATGGAACGGGCAGAACCGGCGATGGTGCGTACCGCGGCATCCAGATCAGCGGCCGTCATGTCTTTCATCTTGGTCTTGGCAATCTCTTCGAGCTGGGCGCGCGTGATCTTGCCGACCTTGTCGCTTTGCGGACGGGCCGAACCCTTGTCGATCTTGATGGCCTTCTTGATCAGGATCGTCGACGGCGGCGTCTTGATGATGAAGGTGAAGCTCTTGTCGGCAAAGGCGGTAATGACCACCGGCAACGGCAGGCCCGGCTCCACGCCCTGGGTCTGGGCGTTGAACGCCTTGCAGAACTCCATGATATTCAGGCCGCGCTGGCCTAGTGCCGGCCCGATGGGCGGCGATGGATTGGCCTTGCCGGCTGGCACTTGCAGCTTGACAAAACCGACGATTTTCTTCGCCATGGTTTACTCCTTGCGGGTACTGACGCCGGGCTCCAGCGACTGCGCTGTGGCCTCGGCTCCCCGGGGTTAACGACTCTTCTTGCTCCGGACTTTGCGCCGAGTCGGGAAGCGCAAAGCCATCTAATCAGTTGGGGACAGAGCACGCTTGGCGTGGTCTGTCCCGCAACGCCTCAGGTTTTCTCGATCTGGCTGAATTCCAGCTCCACCGGCGTGGCGCGGCCAAAAATCGTGACCGAAACACGCACCTTGCTCTTCTCGTAATTGACGTCTTCCACCGATCCGTTGAAGTCGGTGAAGGGACCTTCCTTGACCCGAACGTATTCGCCCACCTCGAACTCGACCTTGTGCCGCGGCTTTTCGGTACCCTGCTGCATCTGGCTGACGATTTTCTGGACTTCGTCCTCGGAAATCGGGGCCGGCCGGTTCTTCGCACCGCCCACGAAGCCCGTCACCTTGTTGGTGTGTTTCACCAGGTGCCAGGTTTCGTCGTCCATCATCATCTCGACAAACACATAGCCGGGAAACAAGCGACGTTCGGTGGTTTTCTTCTGCCCGTTCTTGACTTCCACCACTTCTTCGGTCGGCACCAGGATGCGGCCGAACTTGGCGTGCATGGCAGCGCGGTTGATGCGCTCGGTAATATTGCGCTCGACCGCCTTTTCCATGCCCGAGTAGGCATGCACGATATACCAGTGCATGCCAGGATTCATGGGTGCCGCGAAGGCTTCTGCAGCGGGGTTTTCCACAACATCGGTCATTATTTTTTCCACCCCAGAATCAGGTCATAGAACACCCACTCGAGGGTCTTGTCGGAGAGCCAGAGAAACAACGCCATGATCACGACAAACGCAAACACGTACATCGTCATCTGCATGGCTTCCTTGCGCGTCGGCCAGACCACCTTCTTGACTTCGCGCCACGAGTCGCGTCCGAACGCCATGAAGCGCCGGCCCGCCTCGGAGACCAGGAACATCACGACCGCCGCTCCCAGACCCACCAGCAATCCGGCCCACTGGGCCACTCCGCCCTGCTTGCCCAGCAGGTAGTAGGCGGCCAACGCCACCACGACCAGAGCCGCCGCGATGGCAAGCTTGGCCTTGTCGGCGCCGGTACTGACGGTTTCAACTTGTGACGTGGCCATTTTTGGCTTGTTCCTGCTTACTCAATTGCTTCAAATTCAGGACGCCTCTTGAGACGCCGAAGCCCGTCAGGTTCTGACGGGCTTTTTTTCCACCTTTCAGGGAGGTGGCAGGGGCGGAAGGAATCGAACCATCAACCTTCGGTTTTGGAGACCGACGCTCTGCCAATTGAGCTACGCCCCTGCATCAAATCCTTACGCGATGATCTTGGCCACGACGCCGGCGCCCACGGTCTTGCCGCCCTCGCGGATGGCAAAGCGCAGGCCCTCTTCCATGGCAATCGGGTTGATCAGCTTGACCGTGATGGTCACGTT
>SCRU01000084.1 GCA_004323695.1 Burkholderiaceae bacterium | reverse complement strand
CACCAGCAGCGGCACGCCCATGCCGACGGCCATCGAGAACAGCGCCGCGCCGCCGAGCGCTGCGTCGCGCGTCTGGCTGATGTAGAGCAAGGCACCTGCCAGCGGCGCGGCCACGCACGGTCCGACGATCAGGGCCGAGAGCACGCCCATCAGGAACACGCCAGTGGCGTGGCCGCCGGGTAGGCGCCGGCTGGCGCCGGCCAATGCGCTCTGCAATGATGAAGGCAGCTGCAGTTCGTACAGACCGAACATCGACAGCGCAAGCAACACGAAGATGGCTGCGAACCCGCCCAGCACCCACGGGCTTTGCAGGTACGCCGACAGGAGCGAACCGGCCAGGCCCGCCGCCACGCCGGCCGCGGTGTAGGTGAGCGCCATGCCCAGCACGTAGACGGCCGACAGGCCCACGGCGTGGCGCTTCGTGGTGTGCTGACCCTGGCCCACAATGATTGCCGACAGAATGGGAATCATCGGCAGCATGCAGGGTGTGAAGGCCAGCAGCACGCCGAACCCGAAGAAGGCCACCACCAGTGCCCAAGGGCCGCCGCTCGAGAACATGCGCCGGATGCGACCCGTCTGCGAAGCATCGTCTTGCACCTGAGCGCGCGGACTGGCGACGATGCCTGCGTCCTTCGCCCCCGCATCGGAGGGCGCCTGCGCCGAGGCCGTGCCGGCGCCGTCCAGGGCAACCGTGAGGGTTTTTTCGATGGGCGGATAGCACACGCCGCGCGGCTCGTTGCAGCCTTGGTAGCTCGCATGCAGCCTGATCGACTGGGCATGTGCACCTGTCCACGAAAGGTGGATCACGGCTTCGACCGCATGGCGGTAGACCTCGGTCTTGCCGAAGGCCGGATCCTCCTTGATGTCGCCCGGCGGCAGCGAGACGCTTTCGATCGCCACCCCGGGCGGATCTTCAACGCTGAACTTGATGCGGTCTCGATAGAGGTAGTAATCCTTGGCGGGCGAGAGCGTGGCGACGAGAGTGTTCGCATCCCTTGCGCGTACGCTCAACCGGTAGGCCTGATCCGGCGGCAACAGCTCGGGCTGCGCCGAGCCGCCGCCCAACCAGCTCCGCACCGCGTCCAGCGGCCCTTTAGCTGCGGGTGCCTGACTGTATTGCGGCGTCGGCGCGGACGCTGCCGGGTCGCCGCCCGCGCGGGCGGTCGGCGTGACGGCGAGCAGCAGCCCGGCGATCGCGCTGAGCAATCTTGCTGTCCAGCAAGCAGCAAGCCTCGTTCCGGTCCGCGAACGACAGTGGTGCAGGCTCATTCGGCCAACTCCTTGTCGATCAGCGCGTCCAGCGCGACGAAGTCCGGCTCGCCGACGATCCGCCGCAAGACGGTGCCGTTCTTGCCGATGAGCACCGCCGTGGGCGTGAGGTTCACGTTATCGAAGGCAGCGGCAATCCTGCCTTGGGTATCGAGGACGACCTTGAAGGGCAGCCGATACTGCCGCGTGTAGTTGCGCACGTACTTCGGCGGGTCGTAGGACATCGCGACTGCCAGCAGCTCAAAGCCGCGCGGCGCGAAGCGCTCGTAAGTCTTGATGACGTCGGGCATCTCCTTGATGCAGGTGGCGCAACTCGTCGCCCAGAAGTTGACGTAGACGACCTTGCCGCGCAGATCGCGCATGGAAATCCGTTCACCGTCGAGGGTCGTGAAATCGACGGCCGGTGCGGCCGGGCGCGCAAGCAGCACGTACGCGGCGACCGCCAGCAATGCGGTGGTCGCGAGCGCTGCGAGCACCTTGGCAATATGGGAAGACAGGAGTTTGCGGGACATGGTTGCCAACGTTGAGGTTTAAGGTTTCCCGGCGCGGAGCAATTGCTTCTCCAGCTCCGCGCGCGGCATGGCGCCGACCAATCGCCGGCCATCTGCCAGAACCATCGTCGGCGTTCCGGTGATCCGGTGCTGCTGCGCGAAGCGGGCAATCTTCGCGATCGGGTTGTCGCAGGCGCCGGCGTTGGCGGGCGCCACACCGGTGCGCATGACGTCGTCCCAGGCCTTGGCGCGGTCCTTCGCGCACCACACGGCCCTGGACTTTTGCGCCGCTTGCGGGTGCAGCTCGTCGATCGGGTACAGCAGGACGTAGATCGTCACATCGTCGATGCTGTTCAGCGTCTGCTCCAGCGCCTTGCAGTAGGGGCAGTCCGGATCCTCGAAGATCGCGATGCGCCGCGTGCCGCCACCTTTGACCCGCTTGATCGCGACGTCCAGCGGAAGACTGTCCCAGGGGATCGCATTGATCTTCTCCAAGCGCGCTTCGGTGAGATTCACGCGGTTCTTGGCGTCGACCAGTGGGCCGCCGAGGATGTAGCGCCCATCCTCGCTGACGTAGTAGATCTGGCCATCGATCGCAACCTCGAACAGGCCCGCAACCGGGGTCGCGTCAATGCTCTGGATCGGGCTTTGTGGGAAGGTGCGCGCCAGCGTTGCACGCACCGCACTTTCGTCGGCGGCCGCGGCCATCGCCAGTGTGGCGAGCACAGCGGCGCCAGCCATTCGAAAGAGTTGCTTCGTCACCATGGCTTACCCCTTGAGCAAGAGCGCCACGTCGTCGGCCATGGCATCGATCGCAGTTCCGGGACGCATCATCAAACGCAGGCGGCCCCGGGTGTCGAACACATAGATGACGTCGCTGTGATCGACGGAGTAGTTGCCTTGCGCGTCGGCCTTTTGCACGCTGTAGAAGATTTTGAACTCCTTGGCCAGTGCCGCCGTGGCCTGCTCATCGCCATAGAGACCGAGAAAGCTCGGGTCGAACGCCGGCACATATTGCGCGAGCACCTGCGGCGTGTCGCGCTTGGGGTCGA
>SCRU01000083.1 GCA_004323695.1 Burkholderiaceae bacterium | reverse complement strand
GCGGTCGGCGGCGCGAACAGATCGACCTGCGCGCGGGCGTCCAGCTGCTGCGCCTCCAGCGCGGCCAGTGCGGCGCGCGCATGGTTCAGCACGGCGGCGGGCATGCCCGCCAGCTTGGCGACCTGGATGCCGTAGCTCTTGCTGGCCGGGCCGGCCTGGAGTTCGTGCAGAAAGACAATGTCGTGACCGGACTCGGCCGCGCTCACATGCACGTTCACGGCGCCGTGGTGCCGGGCCGGGAATTCAGTGAGCTCGAAGTAGTGCGTGGCGAACAGCGTGAAGGCCTGCGTGCGGTCGTGCAACTGCGCGGCGATGCCCGATGCCAGCGCGAGACCGTCGAAGGTCGAGGTGCCGCGCCCGATCTCGTCCATCAGCACCAGCGAGTGCGGTGTGGCCGTGTGCAGGATTTGCGCGGCTTCCAGCATCTCGAGCATGAAGGTCGATTGCGCGTTGGCCAGGTCGTCGGCCGCGCCGATGCGGGTGTGGATCGCGTCGATCGGCCCGAGCCGGCAGCTTTGCGCGGGCACGTGGCTGCCCATGGCGGCGAGCAGCACGATGAGCGCGACCTGGCGCATGTAGGTGGACTTGCCACCCATGTTGGGGCCGGTGATGACCTGCATGCGCGTCCTCGCCCCCAGCGTGGTGTCGTTCGCGATGAAGCTGCCGCCGCTGGCCTCGGCGAGCCGCGCTTCCACCACCGGATGGCGCCCGCCGCGAATCTCGATGCAGGGCTCGCGCACGAAGGTCGGCGCGCACCAGCCCAGCGTGAGCGAGCGTTCGGCCAGCGCGCACAACGCATCGAGCGCGGCCAGCGCACGCGCCAGTTGGCCCAGGGCGGCGACATGCGGCTGCAACTGGTCCAGCAGCTGCTCGTACAGCCATTTTTCGCGCGCCAGTGCGCGGTCTTGCGCCGACAGGGCCTTGTCCTCGAAGTTTTTCAGCTCGGGCGTGATGAAGCGCTCGGCGTTCTTGAGTGTCTGGCGCCGGCGGTAGTCATCGGGCACCTTGGCCGCCTGGCCCTGCGTGACCTCGATGTAGAAGCCGTGCACCTTGTTGAACTGCACGCGCAGATTCGCGATGCCGGTGCGCGCTCGCTCGCGGCCTTCCAGTTCCAGCAGAAAAGCGTCGCAGTTGTCCTGGATGGCGCGCAGTTCGTCGAGTTCGGCATCAAAGCCTGTGGCGATCACGCCGCCGTCGCGCAGTAGCGCGGCGGGCTCCTCGGCAATGGCACGGGCGAGCAGCGTGGCGCAGCCCTCGGGCGGGCGCAGGTGATCCGCGATTTGCGTTAACAGGGCGGTTTTGTTATCCCCGCTTCTGTCATCCCCGCGCGGCCTGCCCTCGACTTCGATCGGGGGGCGGGGATCCATCTGCGCGTTGTGGATTCCCGCCTGCGCGGGAATGACAGTTTCTTGCGCAGGAATGATGCCCCTTAGCAGCTCCGATTTTTCTAGCGCGAGGCGCAGCGCCACGAGTTCGCGCGGACGTACCTGGGCGAGTGCGATGCGCGCCGTGATGCGTTCCACGTCGCCGCTGCCCTTGAGCTGTTCGCGCAGCGCCTGCCAGAGGCCGGCGCCGCCCGGCCCGTTCGCGTCGCCGCGCAGCGCCGCGACGGCCGCCAGCCGCGCGCTGGCCTCGCCGCGCTCGCGCCGCGGCTCCTGCAGCCAGAGCTTGAGGCGCCGGCTGCCCATGCCGGTCATGCAGGTGTCGAGCAGTGAAAACAGCGTGGGCGCGGTCTCGCCGCGCAGGGTCTGCGTGAGCTCCAGGTTGCGCCGGGTGGAGGGCGGCAGGTCCACCGTGTCGCCGCCGTGCTCGACCAGCAGCCCCTGCACATGCGTGAGCGCGCGCCCCTGCGTGTGTTCGCAGTAGGCCAGGAGCGCGGCGGCGGCGGCCTGCGCCTGCGCCAGATCGTCCGCGCCCCATGCGGCCAGGCTCGCGACGTGAAGCTGCTCGTGCAGCTTGCGCCGGCCCAGCGCCGCGTCGAACTGCCACGCGGGGCGGCGCGCGAGGGGCGGCGCCCCGCCGTGGCCGGTCGCCTGCCGCCAGGCCTGGAGTTGCTGCTCGAAGCCGGCCGTGAGGTCGGCGCTGACCAGCAGTTCGCTCGGGGCGATGCGCGCGAGCCAGCCGCCGAGATCATCCGGCGCGCACTGCGCCAGGTGCAGTTCGCCCTGGGTCACGCTGAGCCAGGCCAGGCCGCAGGTGTTGCGCGGCCCCGGGTGCAACGCCAGCAAAATCGACTCACTCTTGTCGGCCAGCAGTGCGCTGTCGGTCAGGGTGCCGGGGGTGACCACGCGCACCACCTTGCGCTCCATCGGCCCCTTCGAGCTGCGCGCGTCGTCCGGCGCCTTGCCGGTTACCTCGCCGACCTGCTCGCAGATGGCGACCGACTCGCCCTGCGCGATCAGCCGTGCCAGATAATTTTCCAGCGCATGGAACGGCACGCCCGCCATCACGACCGGCTCGCCGGCCGACTGGCCACGCCGCGTCAGCGTGATGTCCAGCAGCCGCGCGGCGCGCTCGGCATCGGCGAAGAACACCTCGTAGAAGTCGCCCATGCGGTAGAACACCAGCGTGTCGGGGAAGTCCGCCTTGATGCGCAGGTACTGCTGCATCATGGGCGTGTGCTCGGAGAAATCCGGTCTATTCATTTAAATCCCCACAGCACGCGATTCATGCTGCGGGTTCTGGCGGCCAATTTGGGGCAAATCTTGCCATGTTTTGCAGGGCCTCCCTGATGTGATCCGGTTCCCCGGCTGGTGACGGTGCGCACCGGGCCCTGGCCGATTTGTTTCGTGAGCAGCATTTGGGAGTGGTACATTGACCGGCGCAGCATAAGTATCGGCGTATGACAACAATGCACAGACTGATATGAGAGATCAGGCGCTATTCGACAAGATAGACCTCCACTTGATAAGGGTCTTGTACACCGTGCTGACTGAACGCAATGTCTCGCGAGCTGCCATCCGGCTGGGCATGTCCCAGCCCGCGGTGAGCGCGGTGCTCAAGCGCCTGCGTGATCTGGCGGGCGACCCGCTGCTGGTGCGGTCCGGCGCCGCTATGGTGCCGACCGACGCCGGCCTGCGCATGATCGAGCCGAGCGCCGGCATCCTGCGCGCGGCCGAGGTGCTGTTCACCGAGGCGCGCGGGTTCGAGCCGCAGACGGCGCGCACCACCTTCCGGGTCGCCGCGAGCGACTACCTCGACCCGTTCTTCCTGCCGCAGCTGGTGGCGCAGATCAAGGCGCAGGCGCCGCTGTGCCAGATCGAAATCCATCCGCTGTCGGCCGAATCCGACTACCACGGGCATCTGGCGCAGGGCGAGGTGGATGTGGTGGTCGGCAACTGGCTGCAGGCGCCGGACGACCTGCACATGGGCCGGCTGTTCGCGGACGAGGTGGTATGCCTGGTCAGCAAGGACCATCCGGCGGTGCGCCGCCCCTGGGATGCCGCGAGCTGGCTCGCCTGCGAACACATCGCGCCCACGCCGCTGCATCCGGGCGCGCGCGGCGTGATCGACGACCACCTCGGCTCGCTCGGCCTGCAGCGCAACATCACGGCGCGCTGCCCGCATTTCGGACTGTTTCCCGCCATGGTGGCGTCCAGCCTGCTGGTGCTGACCACGGGGCGCCAGTTCTGCGAGCGCTTCACCGAGCGGCTGCCGGTGAAGGTGCTGCGCTGCCCGATCGAGTTCCCGCAGCTGGTGTACTACCAGCTCTGGCACGAGCGAACGCATGCCTCGTCCTCGGCCAAATGGCTGCGCGAGCGGGTCCGGTCGGTGGCCGATGCACTACAAAAGAAATAGCTGACTCATGATGTAGTGAGCCGGCTTGAAGCCAATTCAGTGATAAATAAATGATAAATACACAAGAGACAATCGGCACCATGACCCCTCCCAGACTCCAGTTGGCGCACATCACCAAGCGCTATCCGTCGGTGATCGCCAACAGCGATGTGTCGCTCACCGTGCAGGCCGGCGAAACGCATGCCGTGCTCGGCGAGAACGGCGCCGGCAAGTCCACGCTGATGAAGATCATCTACGGCGCCGTCAAGCCCGACGAGGGCTCGGTCCTGTTCAACGGGCAGCCGGCGCATATCCGCAACCCGCAGGAGGCGCGGGCCCTGGGCATCAGCATGGTGTTCCAGCATTTCAGCCTGTTCGACACGCTGACCGTGGCCGAAAATGTCTGGCTCGGGCTGGACAAGAGCCTCGCGCTGGCCGAGGTCACGCGCCGCATCACCGCGAAGGCCGCCGATTACGGCGTGGAGGTCGATCCGCTGCGCCCGGTGCATACGCTCAGCGTGGGCGAGATGCAGCGCGTGGAGATCATCCGGGCCCTGTTGACCGACCCCAAGCTGCTGATCCTGGACGAACCGACCTCGGTGCTGACGCCGCAGGCGGTGGAGCGACTGTTCGTGGTGCTCAAGAAGATCGCCTCCGAGGGCTGCAGCATCCTCTACATCAGCCACAAGCTGCACGAGATCCGCGAGCTGTGCAGCGCCTGCACGGTGCTGCGCGGCGGCAAGGTCACCGGGGTCTGCGACCCGCGCCAGGAAGACAACGCGTCGCTCAGCCGCCTGATGATCGGCGCCGAGCCGCCCGCGCTCAAACACCGCGCCGTCAAGACGGGCGCCACGGTGCTCGCGGTGCAGGACTTGTCGCTGCCGTCGCAAAGCCAGTTCGGCGTCGATCTGCATGCGGTGTCGCTGGACGTGCGCGCGGGCGAGGTGGTGGGCATTGCCGGCGTGTCCGGCAACGGCCAGGCGGAATTGCTGTATGCGCTGTCGGGCGAGGACACCCGCGCCGCGCCGCCGATGATCCAGATCGGCGGGCAAGGCGCCGGCCGGCTGGGCCCGGGCCGGCGCCGCGCGCTGGGCGTGCATTTCGTGCCGGAGGAGCGGCTGGGCCGCGGCGCCGTGCCCACGATGGGGCTGGCGCGCAACCTGCTGTTGACGCGCCGCAATGCGATTGGCGGCGCCTGGTGGAATCGGGGGTGGATCAACGTGGGTGCGCTGCAAATGCAGGCCAACGACATTATCCGGCGCTTCAACGTGAAGGCGGGCGGGCCGAATGCCGAGGCGAAATCGCTGTCCGGCGGCAATCTGCAGAAATTCATCGTCGGGCGCGAGATCGACGCGAACCCGAAGCTGCTGATCCTCTCGCAGCCAACCTGGGGCGTGGACGTCGGCGCCTCGGCGCAAATTCGCGGTGAAATCCTGGCGCTGCGCGATGCCGGCTGTGCCGTGCTGGTGGTCAGCGAGGAGCTCGACGAGCTGTTCGAGATCAGCGACCGCCTGTACGTGATCGCGAAGGGTCGGCTGTCGCCGTCAGTTCCGCGCGCGCAGGCCACCGTGGCCCAGGTGGGAGAGTGGATGAGCGGGCTGTGGACCGACATGGCCCGGACGGAGGTGCACCATGCTCAGGCTTGAAGCGCGCCCGCAGGCGTCGAAATTCTGGAGCTACGGCTCGCCGCTGCTGGCCGTCCTGATCACCGTGATCATCGGCGCCATTCTGTTCGTGGCGCTGGGCAAGGACCCGGTCAAGGGCATGCTGATGTTCTTCTGGGAGCCCATCAACTCGTCCTATGCGCTCGGAGAGTTGATGGTCAAGTCCACGCCGCTGCTGCTGATCGCGCTGGGCCTGGCGGTGTGCTTTCGCACCAACGTCTGGAACATCGGCGCCGAGGGCCAGTATGTGATCGGCGCCGTGGCGGCGGGCTGGGTGGCGCTGCAGGCGGATCAGAACACCAGCCGCTGGATCGTGGTGGCCATCATGCTGGCGGGCGTGCTCGGCGGCATGGCCTGGGCCGCGATCACGGCATTTCTGCGCGACCGCTTCAACGCGAACGAAATCCTGACCAGCCTGATGCTGGTCTATGTGGCCGAACTGGTCCTCAATTACCTGGTGTTCGGGCCGCTCAAGGATCCCGAGGGCTACAACTTTCCGCAGTCCAAGATGTTCGACGCGGTCACCCAGATTCCGCGGCTGATGCACGGCTCGCGCGTGAGCATCGGGCTGCTGATCGCACTGGCGGCGGTGGCCGTGCTGTGGATCTTCATGTACCGCACGCGCGCCGGGTTTGCCCAGCAGGTGGGTGGCCTGGCGCCGGCCGCCGCGCGCTACGCGGGCTTCTCGTCGCGCCAGGCGCTGTGGGTGGCGCTGCTCATCTCGGGTGGCGCGGCGGGCCTGGCGGGCGCGCTGGAGGTGGCCGGCCCGATCGGCCAGCTCACCCCCTACATACCGGTGGGGTACGGTTTCGCCGCCATCATCGTGGCCTTCGTGGGGCGTCTGCATCCCGTGGGCATCGTGTTCTCGTCCATCCTGATGAGCATGTTCTATATCGGCGGGGAACTGGCGCAGTCGCGCCTGGGCCTGCCCAAGGCGCTGACCGACGTGTTCCAGGGACTGTTACTGTTCACGCTGCTGGGCTGTGACACCCTGATCGCCTACCGGGTCCAGTTCACGCACGCGCGCAAAGAGGGAGTAGCCTGATGGAATCGTATGCGCTGTTGCTGGCGTCCACGCTGAATGCGGGGACGGTGCTGGCCATTGCCTCGCTGGGGCTGCTGATCAACGAAAAATCCGGCATCGTCAATCTCGGCGCCGAGGGGCTGATGCTGTGCGCCGCGCTGGCCGGCTTCGTGACGGTGGTGCATACCGGCAGCGACTGGATCGGCTTTCTCGCCGGCATGGGCGTGGGCGCCGTGCTGGCCGCGATCTTCGGCGTGCTGGTGATCTGGCTCAACACCAACCAGTACGCGACCGGGCTGGCGCTGACGCTGTTCGGGGCCGGCCTGTCGTCCTTCGCCGGGGTGAATGCGGTGCAGGCGACGCTGCCGGAGCGGCACCACTACGTGGTCCCGCTGCTGGGCAACATTCCGCTGATCGGCCCGGCGCTGTTTCGCCAGCATCCGCTGGTGTATGTGACGATCGCGCTGGTGTTTGGCCTGATCTGGTTCCTGTACCGTACGCGCGCCGGCCTGGTGCTGCGCAGCGTGGGCGAATCGCCGGAGTCGGCGCATGCGCTGGGCTATCCGGTGCGGCGCATCCGGCTCATGGCGGTGGTGGCCGGCGGTGCGCTGTGCGGCCTGTCGGGCGCGTACCTGTCGCTGGTGTACACGCCGCTGTGGGTTCCCGGCATGGTGGCCGGCAAGGGCTGGATCGCGCTGGCGCTCACCACCTTCGCCACGTGGCGGCCGGCCCGCGTGTTGCTGGGCGCCTACCTGTTCGGCGGCGTCACCATGCTGCAGTTTTACCTGCAGAGCAAGGGCGTGGCGGTGCCCAGCCAGTTCCTCGGAATGACGCCGTATCTGGCGACCATCGTGGTGCTGGCGCTGATCTCGCGCAACCCGGCGTGGATCCGCATCAACATGCCGGCCTCGCTCGGAAAACCCTTCTACCCCGGTTCATAATCAAAACCCTTTTTGTTGCTCCCTTGTTCCACCAACCACCATGAAAGAGACTGACATGACTACTGAGATTGACCTGGAAAAGCGCTCCATGCTGAAACTGGCGGCCCTGTCGGCCATCGCGGGCGCGGCCGGCCCGGCGCTGGCCATGACGCCCGCCAAAACGCCGATGAAGGTCGCGTACGCCTATGTCGGCCCGGTGGGGGATGGCGGCTACAGCTACCAGCACGACCAGGGCCGCCAGGCGGTGCAGAAGAAGTTCGGCGACAAGGTGATCACCAGCTTCGTCGAGAACGTGCCCGAGGGGGCGGACGCCGAGCGCGTGTTCCGCGACATGGCGAACCAGGGCAACAAGATCATCTTTGCCACGTCGTTCGGCTACATGGACTCCATCGTCAAGGTCGCCCGGGATTTCCCGGATGTGGTGTTCGAGCATGCCACTGGCTACAAGACTGCCCCCAACCTGAGCACCTACGACTGCCGCACCTACGAGGGCGCCTACATGGCGGGCGTGATCGCCGGCAAGATGTCCAAGACCGGCGTGATCGGTGTGGTCGGCTCGGTGCCGATCCCCGAAGTGCTGCGCAACATCGACAGCTTCACGCTGGGCGCCCAGTCGAACAATCCGGCCATCAAGACCAAGGTGGTGTGGGTCAACGACTGGCACAACCCGCCCAAGGAGACCGAGGCAGCGACCGCGCTGATCAACGGTGGCGCCGACGTGCTGTTCCAGAACACCGACTCGCCCGCGGTGCTCAAGACCGCCGAACAGATGGGCAAGCGCGCGTTCGGCTGGGACTCGGACATGACCAAGTACGGCCCGAAGGCGAGCCTGGGCTCGGCCGTCGAGGACTGGGCGCCGTACTACATCCAGACGGTGCAGGCGGTGCTCGACGGCACCTGGCACTCCACCGCCACCTGGTGGGGCGTGAAGGAGGACGCGATCGACATGGTGTCGATCGCCGCCGACGTGCCGGCCGAGACCAAGGCCCAGATCGCCAAGATCAAGAGCGGCCTGAAGGACGGCAGTTTCAACATCTGGAAGGGTCCGGTCTCGGACAACGCGGGCAAGCTGGTGCTGGCCAAGGGCGCGACGGCCGATGACAAATTCCTGCGCGGCATCACGTTCTACGTCAAGGGCGTGGAAGGCAAGGTGCCGGGCGGCCACTGATCTGTCACTGCGGCACACCGGGGGCCGTCGCGAGGCGGCCCCTTTTTTTATTTGAAGCCATGAACGCTCCCATTCGAACCGTCCCCGCCGAGCGGCTGCCGGAACTGCTGCGGCGCATGCCCAAGGCCGAACTGCACATCCACATCGAAGGCTCGCTGGAGCCCGAGCTGATCTTCGCGCTCAGCGCGCGCAACGGCGTGGCGATTCCCTACGCCAGCGTGGAGGCACTGCGCCGGGCCTACGCCTTCACCAACCTGCAAAGTTTTCTGGACATCTATTACGCCGGTGCCAGCGTGCTCCTGCATGAACAGGATTTCTACGATATGGCCAGCGCCTATCTTGCGCGGGCGGCCATGGATAACGTAGTGCACACGGAAATCTTCTTCGATCCGCAGACGCACACGGCGCGCGGCGTCCCGATGGAAACCGTGATCAATGGCCTGCATCGCGCGTGCCTCGACGCGGGGCCGAAGCTGGGCGTGAGCGCCACGCTGATCCTGTGCTTCCTGCGGCACCTCAGCGAGCAGGAGGCCTTCGAGACACTGGAGCAGGCGCTGCCGCTGCGCGACAAGTTCATCGGCGTGGGGCTCGATTCGAGCGAACTGGGCCATCCGCCCGAGAAGTTCGCGCGGGTGTTCGCACGCTGCCGCGAACTGGGTCTGCGCCGGGTCGCGCATGCGGGCGAGGAAGGCCCGCCCGAGTACGTGTGGAGCGCGCTCGATGTCCTGAAGGTCGAACGCGTGGACCACGGCGTGCAAAGCGCCCGGGACCCGGCGCTGATGAGGCGCCTGGCGCAGGACCGCATCCCGCTCACTGTCTGTCCACTGTCGAACCTCAAGCTGTGCGTGTTTCCCGACCTCGCGCAGCACAACCTGGGCGCGCTGCTGGACGCGGGTCTGGCCGCCACCGTGAATTCGGACGACCCGGCCTACTTCGGCGGCTACCTGAACCAGAACCTCACGCAGACGTTTGCGGCGACCGGCCTCACGGCGCAGCACGCGCATGCGCTGGCCTGCAACAGCTTCGAGGCGAGCTTCATCGAACCGGGCATGAAGCGCCGGTACCTCGACCGTGTCGCCGAGGTGTTCGCGACCTTTGATTGAGTGACCGCCGGCAGGGCCGCCTGCGCACGGTAAAATACCACCGTAACGACCCGCCGCCCCGGCGGGTCTGTCGCTTCATCCGTCCGGGGCCATGTAGAGGACCACCATGTATAAAAACCTCGCAGCCGTGCTCGCGGCCGCCTGTTTGCTGTTTCCCGCTTTTTCCCGGGCCGCCGCCGCGCCCTCCGCGCCCAAGGTTCCCGCCCAGGCGCCGCTCAAGGTCGCTTTCGTCTATGTCACGCCGATCCTGCCGTACGGCTGGGTGCATCAGCTCGAACTGGGGCGGCAGGCGCTGCAGGCCGCGCTGGGCGACCGGGTTCAGACCAGCTATGTGGAAAACGTGCCCGAGGGTGCCGATGCCGAGCGCGTGATCCGGGATCTCGCGCAGCAGGGCAACAAGCTCATTTTCACTGCCAGTTTCGGCTACATGGAGCCCACACTCAAGGTGGCGCGCGATTTTCCGGATGTGAAGTTCGAATGCATCACCTGCTACAAGACGACCCCGAACGTCTCGGTGGCGAATGCGCGCTATTACGAAGGGCGCTACCTGTCGGGCATCGCGGCCGGGCGCATGACCAAAACGAACATGGCGGGCTATGTCGCCGGCTTTCCGATCCCGGAAGTGCTGCAGGGCATCAACGCCTTCACGCTGGGCATGCGCTCGGTGAACCCCAGGGCCGTGGTCAAGGTGATCTGGCTGAATACCTGGTTCGACCCGTCGCGCGAGCGCGAGGCGGCCATGACCCTGTTCGACCAGGGGGTGGACGTGATCTCGTTCCATACCGCCTCCACGGCCGTGATGGTGGCGGCGCAGGAGCGCGGCAAGCTCGCCATTGCCTACCACTCCGACATGCGGGGCGTCGCGCCCGACGCCCAGATCGTCGCGGTGACGCACCACTGGGGCGCCTACGACATCGCGCGCGCGCGTGCCGTGCTGAACGGTACCTGGAAGAGCGGCAACGTCTGGGGCGGCATCGCGCAGGGCATGATCAGGATGGAAGGCTTCGGCCCGAAGGTGCCGGCTTCTGTTCGCAACGAGGTGCTGGCGCGCGAGCACGACATCGCCAGCGGCAGGCTCAAGCCCTTTACCGGCCCGATCATGGACAACCAGGGGCACCTGGTGCTGGCGAAGGGGCACAGCCTGACTGATCCGCAATTGCTGGCCATGAACTACCTGGTGGCGGGCGTGCAGGGAACCATTCCAAAGTAGCGCGGCCCCCCCGTGCCATGGCCTGCCTACAATCGGCGGCAACGCAGGAACCTTTCCCATGAGCATCAAGAGTGACAAATGGATCCGCCGCATGGCCGAGCAGCACGGCATGATCGAGCCGTTCGAGCCCGGCCAGATCCGCGAGCGCGAGGGCCGCAAGATCATCAGCTACGGCACCAGCAGCTACGGCTACGACATCCGCTGTGCGCCCGAGTTCAAGGTGTTCACGAATATCCACAGCACGGTGGTCGATCCGAAGAACTTCGACGAGAAGAGCTTTGTCGATTTTCATGACGAGGTCTGCATCATTCCGCCGAACAGTTTTGCGCTGGCCCGCACGCTGGAGTACTTCCGCATCCCGCGCAACGTGCTGACCATCTGCCTGGGCAAGAGCACCTATGCGCGCTGCGGCATCATCGTCAACGT